>JAPOIQ010000094.1 GCA_029978815.1 bacterium | reverse complement strand
TCGTTGTGGGTGAGGGCGTAAAGGTCGATGCCGTCTTCTGCAACGGCTGTGGGGTGATCACCAGGGTCAGTGCTGATTACTGATGGTTCGCCGAGATGAGGCGCAGCGGCCGAAGCGTCAGCGAACTTCGAGGAGAACTCGCCGAATACGAGGTGTTGGCTCCGAGACTCGATGAGTCCGAACGTGGCTGCATCCCAGAACACTGTTGATCCACCGTTGCCGAGGACGATTTCCCAACCGTCAGGGAGTCCAAAGAGTTCGGTGAGTCCTGACCGGACTGATCCGACGAGATTTTTTACTGGTGCCTGCCGGTGCGAGGTACCCATGATTGACGTCGCAGCGTCGCTGATCGCAGTGATTTGTTCGATCCGAACCTTTGATGGGCCGCAGCCAAAACGGCCGTCGCTGGGCAGGAGATCTTGGGGGATGGTGATAGCGGATGGTTCCACACCTCAAGGATGGCAGGCAGTCGGCGCGACCACTACGCCACAGGCGTGAACATTTCATATATGAAAGCGACTTCGTCGTCGCGAAGTGCCGTAAATGCTGGCAGAGTATTGGTGTGAATCGAGTGTCATCCCGCCTTGCATCTATTGCTCCTTCCGCAACTCTTGCCGTCGACTCAAAAGCGAAGGCGCTGAAAGCCCAGGGAGAGAACGTCATCGGTTTTGGTGCCGGTGAGCCTGATTTTCCGACACCGGATCACATTGTTGATGCAGCAGCAGCCGCGTGTCGCGAGGTGAAGAACCATCGGTATTCGCCTGCTGGCGGACTCCCTGAGCTTCGTGAAGCGATTGCTGCGAAGACCATGCGAGATTCCTCGTTTGAGGTTTCTGCCGATCAAGTGCTCGTGACCAACGGTGGAAAACACGCGGTGTACACCGCCTTTGCGGCGCTGTGTGATCCGGGCGATGAGGTTATTTGTCCTGCTCCATATTGGACGACGTACCCCGAAGCGATCGTGCTTGCAGGTGGTGTTCCTGTTGTCATCGAAACCGATGATGCTTCTGGGTTTAAGGTCACTGTCGAGCAACTCGAGGCGGCGCGCACCCCCCGAACAAAGGTGCTGTTATTTGTGAGTCCAGATAACCCCTCGGGTGCGGTGTACACCCCCGATGAGATCGCAGCTATCGGTCGATGGGCGGTTGAGCACGGAGTATGGGTTCTCACCGACGAGATCTACGAGCATCTCATCTATGGCGATAATGAGTTTGCGTCGATGCCAACGCTTGTTCCAGAAGTTGCTGGTCAGTGTGTTGTTGTGAACGGTGTCGCAAAGACCTATGCGATGACGGGCTGGCGCGTTGGCTGGATGATTGGCCCGACCGATGTCATCAAGGCGGCAACAAACTTTCAATCACACGCAACTTCAAATGTGGCCAATGTGGCTCAGCAGGCGGCGCTTGCGGCGGTCTCAGGTTCTCTAGATGACGTTGTAATGATGAGAGCAGCGTTCGAGCGTCGTGGTACCGAGATGCATCGTCTGCTGACGGCGATTCCAGGTGTGACCTGTATCGAACCACAGGGTGCGTTTTATTGCTTCCCGAATGTTTCCGGTCTGCTTGGGCGTCCGCTCGGCGGGGCAGTTGCGAACACCACGTTAGAACTCGCTGATCTCGTGCTTAGCGAAGCCAAGGTTGCGTTCGTTCCAGGTGAAGCATTCGGTGCCCCGGGTTACGCCCGCTTCTCCTTCGCTCTTGGCGATGATGACATCGCTGAAGGCATTTCGCGTATCGCAGAACTCGCCGCTCGCTGACTGTGTTGTTGACTTCTCCGTCGGACTAGCGTTCCGATAGGGGAAAGGAACGCCATGGCAGAGCATGAACTTGTTATTCGGAATGGAACCGTCGTTGATGGCACCGGGGCGGAGCGCTCTATCGGTGACGTCGCCGTGTCGAACGGTGTAATCACGGAAGTTGGCACGGTCTCGGGCTCAGGCAAACGTGAAATTGATGCTGAAGGGCATCTTGTTACGCCAGGGTTTGTTGACATCCACACGCACTACGACGGACAAGCAACCTGGGATTCTGCGCTTGCCCCGTCGAGTTGGCATGGAGTGACCACCGTGGTGATGGGTAACTGTGGTGTTGGGTTCGCCCCCGTCCATGAACACAACCGCGAACGGTTGATTCAGTTGATGGAAGGGGTGGAAGATATCCCCGGCACCGCTCTGCACGAGGGCTTATCGTGGAATTGGTCGAGTTTCCCTGAGTACCTCGACGAACTCGAGCGTCGTCCTCGTGACATTGACCTTGGCACGCAGCTACCGCACGGGGCACTTCGCTTGCACGTAATGGGGGAGCGTGGGGCAACCCAGGAGCCAGCCACCCCCGATGACATTGCCGAGATGGCTCGTCTTGCTCGAGAAGCGGTTGAGGCTGGCGCACTTGGTTTTTCGACAAGTCGAACGCTGAACCACCGAACAAGCCTTGGTGAACCAACGCCAACCCTGCGTGCAGAAGCCGATGAGTTGGTGGGTATCGCGAAGGCGTTGGGAGAAGCGAACAAAGGTGTGTTGCAGGCGGTGACCGACTTCATCGACCGCGACGCTGAGCTGGATCTTTTTGAACGGATGGCCTCTGAGTCAGGTCGTCCGATCTCAGTTTCGATCGCGCAAGGAGCAAAGTCTGGTGACGATTGGCGAGTCGAACTCGAGCGTTTCGCTGAGGCCTCAGCACGCGGTGTGCAGATGCGGGGACAGGTTGGTGCCCGTGCGGTTGGCTTGATGCTTGGTCTCGAAGCGACATTGCACCCATTTATGTTCTCTGAGCCGTATCAAGCCATCGCTGATCGCCCGCTTGCAGAACGAGTTTCGGTCATGCGAGATCCTGAACTTCGTCGGAAGATTATCGATGGAGCAAGAGTTGACGACACTTCGCTTGGCAGCCGCGCGATTCATCGCTACCGGTTTATTTTCCAGCTTGGTGATCCACCGAACTACGAGCCAGATCCTTCAACTTCGGTGGAAGCGATTGCTCGCCGTGACGGTCGTGAGCCTCTCGAACTTCTCTATGACTGGATGTTGGAGAACGATGGTCATGCGCTGCTGTACCAGCCAATTTTGAACTGGTTTGGCGAGAATCTCGACGCAGTCGGCGAGATGTTGTTGCACCCTGCAACCGTTCCGGGGCTTTCCGATGGCGGTGCGCACGTCGGCACGATCTGCGATGTGAGCTTCCCGACGACGCTGTTGCAATGGTGGGGGCGTGATCGACCGACTGGACGTATCCCCGTCGAGACCCTCATTGCGAAGCAATGCCGAATGACGGCCGAAACCGTTGGATTGACCGACCGGGGAGTTATCGGTGTTGGGCGGCGAGCTGATCTCAACATCATCGATTTCGATGGACTGCGACTGCATGCTCCAGAAATGGCCTACGACTTGCCGGCGGGCGGAAAGCGAATGTTGCAGCGGGCTGATGGTTACCGCCACACCTTCGTATCAGGTGTCGAGATCATGGCCGATTGCGAGTCAACCGGGGCGACCCCTGGTCGTTTGGTTCGAGGTGGACGGTGACGTTTCCATTTCCGGTAATCAGCGCTGATTCTCACATCACAGAGCCACCTGATTGCTATACCGCTCACATTGATCCGGCATGGCGTGATCGGGCTCCGCATATGGTTACCGACGAGAAGCGCGGCGACATGTATGTGATCCCGGGAATGTCGCGGCCGATTGCAATGGGGTTGGTCGCAGCGGCAGGCAAGCCAGCCGAAGAACTCACCGTTGCGGGTGTCGCATTTGATGAACTGCATCGCTCAGGTTGGGATTCTTCATACCGGATTGCGGATCAGCAGCGCGACGGTGTTGCTGCAGAGGTGATCTATCCAACGGTCGGGATGATGATCTGTAATCATCCCGATGCTGATTTCAAGCACGCAGCATTTAATGCCTACAACCGCTGGATCGCCGATTACTGCTCAATTGCGCCAGAGCGGCTCCTCGGTTGCGGTCAAACTGCGCTTCGAAGTGTCGATGAGGGTATTTCCGACCTTCAACGAATTGCTGATCTTGGTCTTCGCGGGGTGATGATGCCGGGCGAGCCTGCGACCTTGGCTGATGATGGCTCCGGCGACTTCGATGACCCGATGTGGGATCCGTTCTGGGAGGCGGCGATCGATCTTGGTTTGCCGCTGAGTTTCCACATTCTCACCTCTCGGACGAGCGCATTCGAGAGTCGTCCTCGCGGACCCCGTATCAACGGTTTTCTTGCGATTATCCGAGGCATTCAGGACATCATGGGGACACTGATTTATGGCGGGGTGTTTGAGCGTCACCCAGCACTCAGGGTGGTTTGTGTTGAGGCCGATGCTGGATGGGTTCCGCACTACATGTATCGCATGGATCACGCTTGGAAGCGTCATCGAAATTGGATGGCGCCGGGAGTTGAGCTCCAGAAGTTGCCCTCTGAATATTTCGCAGAACACATCTACACCACCTTCCAAGATGACTGGACCGCATTCCGTCTCGCCGATCAAATGAATTGGCGACGTCTCATGTGGGCGAATGATTTCCCGCACAGTGACTCAACATGGCCGTGGTCGCAGGAGATGTTAAATGAGCACACCTCGCATCTCACCGACGAGATGACTCAGGCGATTCTCTCTGGAAATGTCGCCGAGCTCTATGGGATTAACGTCGAAGCGCTGTCAGCTGTCTGAGGGCGCAGAGCGGCTCGAAATCCGTTCAACGAAGACGACAACTGCCGCTGCAACAATCATCAGCGCGAACGGAATGATGACATCATCTTGAGGCGCTGCGAGGGAGGTGGTCGAAGTGCCGTTTGGCCACGGCCAAAGCACCCGAACCGAACCGAGCATGAGACCAACCATCGCTGCGATGACAACATCGTGGTGATGTTCGAGCAGCCAATTCAGCAAGGTTGAGAACGCAGCAAGTCCGATGATGCAGCCGATTCCTGTAGCGGCGAGAACGGCAAGATTGCGATCATTCACTGCGCCGATGATTTCGGTGTACATGCCGATCATCACCAAAATGAACGATCCTGAGATTCCGGGAAGGATCATTGCGCAGATCGCAAGTGCACCGGCGAGCACAAACACCCAGATGGGCCGAGTGACAAGTTCTGGGCCGGCTGCATGGGTGTCTGAACGGAGTCCAAGAACGAGGAATAGTGCAATGCCAACGGAGATCGCAATCGTGCCGTGAATAACGGTGCGCATGTCGATGAGCCGCCATGCAATCACAACAGATCCTGCGACGAGGCCAAGGAAGACCGATGAGGTTCGAATCGCCTGTTCGTCAAGGAGTTGTTCAATGATCGCTGATAATGCTGCGATCGCGATGAGAATTCCTGCGAGAAGTGAAAGTAGCCAGCCCCACTCAACCGACTTTGCTTTGCTGACGGCACCGGATCCATCTCGAGAGAGGAGTGAACGCAGGGCGGATGCGCCTCGATGGATGTTGTCGATGAGTCGTTCGTAAATGCCGAGAACGAGTGCAACTGTCCCGCCGGATACTCCGGGGACGATGTCGGCTGAACCCATCGCGAATCCGCGTGCGAGTTGACGAAAGATCGTGGTGAGGGGCACGGGAAGGGTTCCTATGGGCGGGCCTATGCGCAGGCCATGAGGAACAGCCAGGACCCGTCCAAGCAGGTGAAGCCCTCGGTGCCTCTTGAGCC
>JAPOIQ010000055.1 GCA_029978815.1 bacterium | reverse complement strand
ATGATCGAGTGCTCGTCGTCCCGACGAATCTCCCCTAAACCCCCGAGCCCGGACCTCCACGCCAGCCTGCGTGAGCGCCTGCTCGATGCGGGCACAATGTTGATGAGTCCGGGCCAATACGGCGACCTGGCCAGTTCGAATCGCATGGTCGCCGCGTTGAGCGATCGCGTACGCAATTCCTTTTGCCTCATCGTTCTCATCTGCGAAGGCGGTGAGGGTTGGCAGTGGGCCATCGGGCCTGCTCGATCGAAGATCGGCATCTAGCTCTGCATGACCAAGAATATGAACCCCGGTGGTAACGATCTGCGGTGTGCAGCGATGATTCACTGGAAGCCTGACCACCTCAACTCCGGGGAACCTGTCAGAAACCTCCACGAGGAGGTCAGGGTCGCTTCCGTTAAACCCGTAGATCGATTGCGCAGGATCGCCCACAATGAAGAGGTCGTCGGCAGATGAAGGGCGAAGTGCACTGAGCAGGCGTTGCTGGATTGGTGTGAGGTCCTGTGCTTCATCGACATGGATATGTCGGAAACGCCATTGAATCGCTTCGGCGAACGCTCGGTCTCGTTCGAGTTCTCCTGCGCAACGTACGAGGAGGTCATCAAGGTCGAGGACACCTCTTGACGACTTCTCGCGTTCATAGGCATCCATGGCTTCGATAATGCGGGCTGCCCTCGAAGGTGGTTGGCGTCGCGAGCGAGCAACGGCCGAGTATGTCTCAGACGTAATGCCACGGGCACTCGCCCAGGAGAGTTCGGCAATGACGTCATCGAGTTGCTCACTTGGGCTCTTGAGCGCGGCTGCAACAAGTCGAGGCCGATCGTCAACGATTGTTGGAATTCGCTTTCCTTGGTCAGTCCAGCGTTGTCGAAGAATGCCAAGAGCAACCGAGTGAAACGTTCCAGCCTCAATTCGTTGACCGAGCCCGAGTTGGCGAAGCCGACGGCGCAATTCTCCGGCAGCCTCCCGGGTGAAGGTGAGCGCAAGGGTGTGTCGTGGGTCAGCGGTCTCGCTTGCGATGCGGTATGCGATTCGTCTCGTGAGCACGCGTGTCTTGCCCGATCCTGCACCAGCGATAACGGCGACCAGGCGCGACTCGGTGGTGACGGCGCGACGCTGATCAGCATCTAAATCGGCGAGCAGGTCACGTGGATCCACGCCACAACGGTACTGTCATCACCATGGCGTATCCGCAGAAACTTCTTAATCCGGGTGAAGAAACCATCGTGGACCTTCACCCACACTGGTGGTTTTTTGCCAAGGAAGCACTTTTTGTGGTGTTGAGTTTCGTCCTGGTGACCGTCATAGCAGTGCTGGCCGGCGAGGGGGCGATCGCAGGAATGCTGCGATGGATCTCGATTGGACTTGTGGTCATCACCACCCTTCGTCTGATGATGCGCTGGCTCTCATGGGTGACGACGTATTTCGTTGTGACGACCGATCGCGTCATTTTTCGAAGCGGAATCATTTCTCGTCAGGGAATCGAAATCCCGTTGGGGCGGGTCAACAACGTTCTGTTCAACCAGTCGCTTTTTGAACGACTCATCGGCGCAGGCGATCTTCTCATCGAGTCAGGTGGAGAGCGCGGCCAACAAACATTCACCGATGTTCGAAATCCTGACAGAGTGCAAAATTCGATTCACGCGGCGATTGACGGCCTGCGAGACCAGTAGTCCCGACTTCGTCTACAACTAGGTCGGGTGGCACACTCGGCTGATGGCACGCGTGTCTCTTCCAACCGGCATTGACATCGAATATGAAGAGTTTGGAACACGTGACAATCCAACGGTGCTTCTCGTCTCGGGATTTACCTCACAGCTTCTTGGCTGGGATGAGGGTTTCTGCCGTGAACTGGCCTCGCGGGGCCGCCATGTCATCCGTTTTGACAATCGTGATGTCGGGCTGTCGACCCATCTCGATGGGCAACTGGTCGACATGAAGGCTGCTCGTGACGCAGCGTTCTTCGGCGGCGAACCGATCGATCCGCCGTACACCCTGTCAGACATGGCCGCCGACGGACTCGGGCTTGTTGATGCGCTTGGATGCGACATCGTCGATGTTGTTGGAATGTCGATGGGTGGCATGATCGTTCAGACCATGGCGATCGATCGGCCAGAACGAATGCGTTCTGTGGTCTCGGTGATGAGTACCACCGGTGCACGTGACGTCGGGCACCCGACCCCCGAAGCGTTGGAGCGTTTACTCACGCCTCCACCATCGAATCGAGACGAGTACATCGATGCGTCAACCGGTGCGGCAATCTGGGCGTCGAAGCGATATTTCGATCCGCAGCGAGCTCGCGAAAAGGCTGCAGCAAGTTACGACCGAATGTTTTACCCTGAGGGCCCCACGCGTCAGTATGCAGCGATCATGGCGTCGGGTGACCGAACGGAGGCCTTGCGGTCGGTCAACGTACCGATGCTTGTCATTCACGGAAATGACGACACATTGATTCACCCATCGGGGGGCGAGGCAACAGCGGCGGCCGTGCCCGGAGCGCAACTTCTGATACTCGACGACATGGGGCACGACATTCCGCAACCACTCTGGCCAACTATTGCAAGCGCGATCGTCGAATTCGGCGATTCCGCATCAACACCACCACCAATCAACTAAGGAGCAGCAACGATGTCAGGACCACTCAGCGGGTACCGAATTCTCGAAATCGCCGGAATTGGGCCGGGACCATTTGCAGCCATGATGCTGGCAGACATGGGTGCTGAGGTCATTCGTGTCGACCGTGCACAAGCTGTCAAGCCGGGTTCAAGCGGACCGGTTCGCGATGTCCTTCAACGAAGCAGAAAAAATATTGCTCTCGACCTAAAAGACCCTGAGGGTGTCGCAATTCTTCTTGATCTCGTCGAGTCGGCAGATGCTCTCATCGAAGGGTTTCGACCGGGGGTCATGGAGCGCCTCGGAGTTGGGCCAGACGTGTGCCTTGAGCGCAATCCAAAACTTGTCTTTGGGCGAATGACGGGATGGGGGCAAACCGGCCCGTATTCGCAGGCCGCGGGTCATGACATCAACTACATCGCACTCGGCGGGGCACTTGCCCACATCAGTCGCGGTGGATCGGGACCTGTGCCACCTCTCAACCTCGTTGGTGACTTTGGTGGCGGTGGGATGTTCCTTGCCTACGGGGTTGTGTGCGCTCTGCTGGAAGCGCAGCGCTCGGGCCAAGGCCAGGTCATTGACACCGCAATGGTCGATGGAACGGCCTCTCTCATGTCGATGTTCTGGGGAATGGCCTCAATGGGCGCATTTGACACAGAGAACCCTGGAACGAACTTGCTCGACACTGGTGCACATTTCTACGACACCTACGAGTGCTCAGATGGAAAGTGGATCTCGCTCGGATCGATCGAACCGCAGTTTTACGCGCTGCTGCTCGAGCACACTGGCCTGACCGATGACCCTGACTTCCAACGCCAGATGGATAAGAGCAAGTGGCCAGAGTTGAAGTCACGGTTGACCGCTCTCTTCCTCACAAAAACGCGAGACGAGTGGTGCGAGATCATGGAGCACACCGACATCTGTTTTGCGCCTGTGTTGACGATGCCAGAAGCCGCACAGCATCCGCACAACGTGTCAAGGGGAACGTTCTGTGAAGTCGATGGTTTGATGCAAGCATCTCCTGCCCCTCGGTTCTCAAGAACGGTGCCTGCGACGCCGACTCCGGCGGCACGTCCTGGTGAGCACACAAAGGAAGTGTTGCTGAGTTGGGGGTTAGATGCCGAGCGTGTTGACGCCGCCGTTTCGGGTGGCGCTGCGGCACAAGCCTGATGGCAACGGTCCGTCTCGTTCGACACGGCCAGGCCTCTGCTGGATGGGGAACTGATCCTGATCCGGATCTTGACGAACTTGGTCGCGCGCAGTCGTCGGCGGTTGCTCACGCTCTGCACTTGAAACTGGGTGATGCCCAAATTGAGGTGTGGACGTCGCCCATGCTTCGCTGTCGAAGCACCGCAGCGCCGTTCGTTGAGTTATGCGGGGTCGAGGCACATGTTGTTGACGCGGTTCGCGAAATTCCCTCTCCGACAAATATCTCGACCGACGAGCGAATTGAGTGGCTTCGTGGCGCGATGGAGGGAACATGGTCCGAACTTGGCGGTGAGTTTGCGTCATATCGAGACAATCTCGTCAAGGTCATCACGTCAATCACCAGAGACACCGTCGTCTTCTCCCACTTCATTGCGATCAACGCGGTGATCGGCGCGTGTAGCGGCGACGATCGACTGGTCATTCGAAGCCTCGCAAATACCTCAGTTACCACGGTAGACGTCACCGATGGAGCACTCACGCTTGTTGAGGGCGGCGAAGAAGCCGAGAGCATTGTTCGCTGATCGTGACGACATAGTGCGTTGAGCCGATGGCACACTACAGAGGTGCAATTACGGCCGGGACGATTCGCAGGTGCAGTCGCGATAGCGATGCTCATTACCGGCTGCGCGTACCTCACACCGCAAAATGAGGCCGTTGACGAATCGGTTTTGGCACCTTCCGGAGATGACGCTGACCTGCCCGCAATTGTTGACGAATCTTCGCCAACAGAGGGGTCGCCCCCGGCTGTCGAAGTTGATGCTGTTGAGACAACAGTGGCCCCAACGACGTCAACGTCGTCGACAACTATCCCTGCTCCATTAGGCGTTGATGAACTCATCTTGAAATCTGATGGGCTCGGTGAGGCCTTATTCGGAACAGAACCTGATGCGGTCGTGAGTTATGTGTCGTCAATTCTCGGTTCACCAACCGATGACTCCGATTGGGTTGGTCCAGACGAGTTCTCTTGCCCAGGAACCGCTGTACGACGGGTGAAGTGGGGCGTTCTCTCGTTGATGTTCGGTGACCAATCATCAAGCGCCGATGGGCGTGCGCATTTCATGTCATACACCTACGGAGTTGTCGACAAGTTCGGTGAAGAACCGACGGGGTTGCGAACGAGCGATGGGGTGACGATTACGGACTCCGTTGGCTCGCTACTCGAACGAATCGATGTGCAACTCCAAGAGGGTGATGGAGATCTTGATATTCCGCCTTCATTTTTTTATGAACGCGAACCGTTCCCGATCTCGGGGCTTTTGTCGGGCACCGACGTTGATGATGTCGTGCTGGTGATTTCTTCGGGCTCAGGATGTCTCGGGTGACGTTGAAGTGTTGAGAGAACTTCACCAGACCTTTGCCTGGATTGTCATTATTTACAATGCCCTTCTCGGAATCTGGTTCGCCGCCGCCCAGCGCTGGCCGGTCGCTCGCACACGTTGGATGTGGTGGCCGGTGATACCGGCGCAGATCGCGGTGATCATCCAGGCAGTCATCGGGGCGAGCTTGGCGAGCCAGCCAGGGATTGTGCTCGATGACATGCACGCCTTGTACGGGTTCTCAGCGATTGTTGCGATCGGCATTCTCTACAGTTATCGATCAAGCCCATTCATCAGAGACCGTCAATACATGCTCTATGGCATTGGGAGCCTCTTCATTATGGGTCTCGGTATCCGAAACCTTTATCTCGGACACTGACGCTATTCGGCTAGGAAGCCGGCACTTCGGTGCGTGCCGGATCAGGGATCAGCTCGCCCAACAACCCGAGAAGGAACTCCGACGGCATCGATCCTCGAGGAACCGGAACGACGAGCTGCCGTTGTGATTCTTTGTGCATTGCTTGACGACTGAGCCGCCGCAAACGCATTGACTCGCTCGCTTTGAGGTCGAGAGGGGAAAGCTTGGCGGTTCGGCCTGCCGATTGGCTGCCGGTCACGCTGAGATCGGTGATACCGAGTCGCATACATTCAATGCGCAAACGAGCAACGATGAGTAAGGCTGCAGCAGGTTCAGGAATTGCCCCGTAGCGGTCGATCCACTCGGATGCGATGTCGTCGACCTCTGAGAATGTTGAGGCAGCGGCAATTCGGCGGTAGGCCTCCAGCCGGAGGTCCTCTCGGCTGATGTAATCAGACGGCAAGAAGGCGTCTGCGGGAACATCGAGATTGAGTTCGATGACGGGTTCAGGGGCCTCGCCCTTCATCTCAGCAACGGCTTCTGTCACCATCTGGCAGTAGAGGTCATAGCCCACAGCTGCGATATGCCCTGATTGTGCTGCTCCGAGTAAGTTCCCGGCCCCTCGAATCTCGAGGTCGCGCATTGCAATCCGAAAGCCAGACCCGAGCTCTGTTGACTCACCGATTGTTCGAAGGCGTTCATACGCTTCCTCTGACAGCGTGCGATCTTGCGGGTGAAACAGATACGCATAGGCTCGCTGTCCGCTGCGGCCGACTCTGCCTCGCAATTGATGCAGCTGTCCGAGGCCAAGGAGATCTGAACGCTCGACGACGAGGGTGTTCACCGTAGGCATGTCGATTCCCGATTCGATGATGGTCGTGCAGACGAGTACGTCGTATCTGCCTTCCCAGAAGTCGATCACGACTTGTTCAAGACTTGCCTCATCCATTCGTCCGTGTGCGATTGCGATTCGGGCTTCTGGGACAAGTTCTCGCAAGCGCGCTGCCGATTGCTCAATCGACTTGACGCGGTTGTGGACCCAAAACACCTGTCCTTCTCGCAGGAGCTCTCGTCGGATTGCCTCGACTGCGACACGTTCGTCGTATTCGCCGACGTGAGTGAGGATCGGCTGACGATCTGCGGGTGGTGTCTGGAGGAGTGAAAGGTCACGAATCCCGACAAGCGACATTTCGAGGGTGCGAGGAATTGGCGTCGCACTCATTGTTAAGACATCGACATCGGTTGCAAGAGACTTAATGAGTTCCTTGTGTTGAACGCCGAAGCGTTGCTCCTCGTCGATCACAAGGAGGCCAAGATCCTTGAATGAGACGTGAGCGGACAGCAGTCGGTGTGTGCCAATCACGCAGTCAATTTCTCCCGATGCAAGACCTTCGATCACCGAGGCGGCTTGTTTATCGGTGAGGAAACGTGAAAGCACCTCGACCCGCACAGGGAATCCAGCGAAACGATCGCTGAACGTCGTGCCGTGCTGAGTCGCAAGCAAGGTGGTCGGCGCTAGCACCGCTACCT
>JAPOIQ010000190.1 GCA_029978815.1 bacterium | reverse complement strand
GATGACTGTTGAGTTGGGTAAGCCAATCGCGATGGATGAGGGTTTGCGTTTCGCGATTCGTGAGGGTGGCCGGACCGTTGGCGCGGGCCGCGTCACCAAAATCATTAAGTGACGCCCCTCACCCATCTAACGAAAGCAGATTGACATGGCTCAGAGTATTCGAATCCGACTGAAAGCCTTTGATCACGAGATCATTGACCAGTCGACGAAGAAGATTGTCGAAACGGTAAACCGCACCGACGCAAACGTCCGCGGTCCAATTCCGTTGCCGACCGATAAGCACCGTTACACGGTGATTCGTGGACCGCACGTTGACAAAGACTCTCGTGAGCACTTTGAGATGCGTATCCACAAACGGCTCATCGACATCGTCAACCCAAACGCAAAGACCATTGATTCGCTTCAGCGCATCGAGCTCCCAGCGGGTGTTGACATCGAGATCAAAATTCAAAATTCCTGATCACTCTTGATTTGTTCACTGGAGGCGTTATTCTTCGCCTCCAGTGAATGAGCCCAATGGCCTCCAGCAACATATGAGCGCTGCCGTGTCGCTGCGCGGCATCTCCAAATTGTTCGACGATGTCACTGCTGTTGACAATGTCGACCTCGACATCGCAGACGGTGAATTCTTTGCTCTGCTCGGTCCTTCGGGTTGTGGCAAGACAACAACCTTGCGAATGATCGCAGGACTCGAACTTCCATCGGCAGGCAGTCTCCAGATCTTTGGTGAGGAGGTTGGGTCGCTGCCTCCTAACAAGCGGCCCGTGAACACCGTCTTCCAGAACTACGCACTGTTTCCGCACATGAGTGTCGCTGACAATGTGGCGTTCGGATTGCGGATGCGCAAAGTCCCAAAGTCAGAGATCTCGACGCGCGTGCAAGAGGCGATCTCTCTCGTCCGAATGTCAGGCATGGAAGGACGTCGGCCGAATCAACTTTCGGGTGGCCAGCAACAGCGTGTTGCCCTCGCACGGGCATTGGTCAATCGCCCGAAAGTGCTCCTTCTTGATGAACCGCTTGCGGCCCTCGATCTGAAACTCCGTCAAGAGATGCAGTTCGAACTGAAGCAACTTCAGCGTGAGGTCGGCATCACCTTTGTCTTCGTTACCCATGACCAGGAAGAAGCGTTGGCGCTTTCAGACCGTATTGGTGTGATGAATGATGGTCGTTTACTGCAGGTGGGAACTCCCGAAGAAATGTACGACGCTCCAGTTGACCGCTTTGTAGCGGACTTCATCGGCCGGTCGAACTTTTTAAAGGGCACACTTGAATCGCCTGATGTGGTGTGCCTCACTAACGGTCAACGCATCAATGTTCCTGCGGTCGACGCAGTGACCGTCGGAGATGAAGTGCAAGTCAGTTTGCGCCCTGAGCGAGTCATGATCTGTGATGTTGATACTGCTCCAGACGGTGTGGCCCGGCTGTCAGGAATTGTCGACTCAGAGACATTCCTAGGAAACAGCGTTGTTTATCGCGTCACGCTCGACTGGATGACGATTGAGGTCGAAACTGACCACCGTCCCGATCTTGAACGCCACCATTCCGGCGACCGCGTCGACCTGTGGTGGAGAGACGATGCCGTGGCGGTGGTAAAGCCGTGAATGTTGGCATGGCGGAGGCCAAACGCGAGCGCACCGAGCGTCGCAGAGGCTTCCTTCTCGCTCTTCCCTCGTTCGCGTACATGGTTCTGTTTTTTGCGATTCCCCTGATCATCGTTCTCGTCTACAGCTTCGCAACGCGCACGAGTACGGGTTCAACGTCGCTGTCCGACTGGAACTTTGATGCCTATCGCAAGCTTGGTGAACCCATCGTGCGAAATGTTGTTGTGCGGTCGGTCATCCTTGCGCTCGTCACCACCGTCATCTGCCTCGTCGTTGCATACCCGTTCGCGTGGTTCTGCGCCCATCAACGTCAGACTGTTCGGAACGTTTTGCTCGTCGCAGTCATGATTCCTTTCTGGACGAACTTCCTTGTCCGAAACTACGCGTGGAGAATTCTGCTCTCAGAAGGTGGGCCAATCTCATCATTTACTGAGGCGATCGGACTCGGCGAGACCGACATTTTGTTTACAAAGCTCGCAGTCGTCATCGGACTCGTGTACGCGTACCTTCCGTTTATGATCCTGCCGCTCTATGCCTCGATCGACCGACTCGACCGACGCCTTGTTGAAGCAGGTCGAGATCTCTATGGCTCAGGGCCCCAAACCTTCCGACGAGTTGTGCTTCCACTCACCATGCCGGGCATCATCGCCGGTTCAATCCTTGTCTTCGTGCCTTCAATGGGGGCCTATGTGACGCCTGAGCTCCTTGGCGGCGGCAAAGAGACCTTGCTCGGTTCCTACATCGTGACGCAATTCCTCACCGCTCGAAACTGGCCGGTTGGCGCATCGCTGTCATTCGTCCTCATGGCGGTGATGTTGGTCTCTACTGTCGTGTACTTCCGATCTGGTGGGAAGAACCTGTGAGCCGAAAGCCGATTCACAGATTGCCAGCTTGGGCGCTTCGCACAAATGGTGCGGTCGTTCTGCTGTTCTTGTATGCACCGATCATCTTGCTGGTCATCTTCTCGTTCTCGGCGAGTCGAATACCCGGTCAGTGGGGAGGGTTTACCGCGGAGTGGTACGCAACTCTGTTCGACGACAGTCGTCTCCAACGAACGATCGCAGTATCTGTGCGCGTTGCGCTTGTCTCAACACTGCTTGCTACCGTGCTTGGCACGATGTCAGCCCTTGCGCTCGAGCGGTTCAAGTTCAGAGGTCGACGGGTATTCGACGCGTTGCTCTACCTTCCGATCATCATTCCCGACGTCACGATGGCAGTCATGATGCTCATGTTCTTCTCGCAGTCGTTCAGTCTGCTCGAGAGCCTGTTCGGCATCGGGCTGTCAAAAGGCTTCGCAACGATTGTCGTTAGCCACGTGGCATTCAATATTGCGTTTGTGTCGGTGGTCGTTCGTGCCCGTATCGCTGGAATGGATGCGACGCTTGAACAGGCAGCTTCCGATTTGTACGCGTCGCGCTGGCAGGCCTTCAGATTTGTGACGCTCCCGTTGATTGCACCAGGAGTTCTCGGCGGAGCATTGCTTGCCGTCACACTCTCTCTTGACGACGTAGTCGTCACTCAGTTCGTCGCTGGTCCAGGATCCACTACGCTTCCGGTGTACGTCTTTTCATTGATTAGAAAAGGCGTGACACCAACAATTAATGCAGTGTCAGTGATCATGCTGGTAGCGTCGCTCATTCTCGTCGCAGGATCGGTAGGCCTGCAGCGAGCCAACGCCTCTCGTGGGCGCCAACAACTCCGAACATCAGGGGGAAATTCATGAAGTCAATGAACATTCGATTGATGGGTGTAGCTGTCGCTGGGGCGATGTTGCTCGCCGCCTGTGGGGGCGACTCATCACCAGAAGCGACTGGCGCAGACTGCGCTGTCGATCAAGTCGATGGCGACCTGTATTTGTATAACTGGTCTGAATACATCGATCCCGATTTAAAGACTGCCTTTGAAGAGCAGTACGGCGTTGCCGTTATCGAGGATAACTACGACTCGAATGAAGCGATGCAGCCGATCGTTGCGGCTGGCAACTCTGGCTACGACGTCATCGTTCCCTCTGACTACATGGTTTCGATCATGATTGAAGAGGGCTCGATTCAGGCTCTCCAACTTGATGCAATTCCCAACATGGCGAACCTTGATCCTGTGTTCTACCCGGCTCCATACGATCCGACTGGCTCGTACACGGCCGCATACCAGTGGGGAACAACCGGCCTTGGCGTTGACCTCACCGTGCTCGGAGCAGACACCCCTCGTACTTGGGGACTCGTATTTGATCCTGAGCTCTCCGCCAACTTCGGTGGAAACATCACACTGTTGAACGATCCACGTGAGACGATTGGTGCAGCATTGAAGTACCTC
>JAPOIQ010000047.1 GCA_029978815.1 bacterium | reverse complement strand
TGTGCCATTAGAGGTGTATGGCCGCAATGGGCGGGTGTGTAATCGCTGTGGCGACTCGATCGAGTCAACGAATGCTCCACCCGACAGCCGTCCGGTGTACTGGTGTCCAGGTTGTCAGACGCGGCTTGATTGGCGTCTACTTGACGACACACCACCGCGCGGTGCGCAGCCCTCGTAACTGAGAATCGTGTTACTGAGAATCTGGAACTCGACCGAGGACGCGGTCGACAGAGATGATGATCGCAACTCGATCGTCTCGCTCAGCAGGCTGCCGATACCGACTGGCGTACCGCTCCTCCGCAAGTCGAACGTCCTCAGGGTGACGGCTCACACTGGCGGTTCCTTCGAAAGAAAGCCAACGCGGACCATCGACTTGACTCACCACTGCTCGACAGTGCCGGTCGGCATTCACAACTTTCTGTGATCCGTCGACAGCGATCACCATCGCCGTAGCAGTTGACATGTCGTAACTGAAACCGACGGGAACAACGTGAGGGGAACCATCCTCTCGCAAGGTTGTAAGCGTCGCAAGGACGTACTCGCGGAGAAAGTTCTGAGCGGCTTCTGATAGGTGATGAGGGTTAAGTGCCATGGCGCTTTCGCTGTTATTGAGTTGAGATTGCTTCAAGCACGTCAAGTCGTGCGGCTCGGCGCGCTGGGAACCACGCCGCAACCACCCCGAGCAGTCCGCCAACGATGATGTAGACGACCAGCTGCCCCCACGGGATGCCGAGCTTGCTGACGAATGAATCAGGGATGGCGATGACCGCTGCCCAACCAAGGAGGAGGCCCAGCGCAACTCCAAGGAGAGCTCCAAAGAGACTGATAATCGCAGCTTCCCAGCGAACACTCGATTGAAGTTGACGACGTGTCATGCCGACCGCACGGAGGAGACCGATTTCGCGGGTGCGCTCAAGCACGGCGAGAACCATGGTGTTGACGATGCCAAAGAATGCGACGACGAGACACAGCACCAATAGTGCTGTGATGACGACCTGCAATTGGGCAATCTGTCCTTCAGCCTCCTCTTGGAATTCTGTGTTGTCCTGAACGCTGAGTTGAGGAAACACCGAGGTGGCTTCTTCGACGGCTGCTCGCCCGACCACGGGGTCAACTCCGTCTGCATATGTGAGGCCAGCGAATGTAATTGCATCGGTGATGCGGTGCTCTCGTGACAAGCCGCGATCGATGAGCCAATCGGCACCAGCGAGCGCCGCATCATCGAAGATCCCTCGAACCTCGAGCGATGTGACGAAACCATCTTCAAACTCAACATCGATTGAATCGCCGATGGCGATCTGCCGTTCTTCGGCAACGGAGTCAAGAACTGCGAGGCCGTCTCGGCCGACTTCGGCAACACCTTCAAGAATTCCCATATTGACAACCGAGGTGCCGGTGCTTGAGTCAAAGCCGCTCGCAGTGAGAACTTCTCCGTCGATGCGAATCGCTGTGGGGGAGAAGCCAGCGACCTGATCGACCTCTGGTAATTCAGCGAGTTGGTCGACGAGCAGCCCAGAGAATTCGAGGCCTTGATTTGATTCAAAGATCCACAGATCGGCTGAGATTGATTCGTTGAGCACCTCTTCGAAACTGTCGAGGATCGATCGAGTGAGCACGGCGACACCTGAAATGAGTGCAAGTCCGATCATGAGAGCAGTCACCGTTGAACTCGTACGCTGAGGGTTGCGACTTGCGTTGCCTCGGGCAATACGCCCGGTGACTCCACGAAGTGCCGCGACTGGTGCCCCAATGAAGCCTGCCACGGCCCCAGCGAACATCGCGGAGAGCATCGACATGCCGATGAAGGTGAGAGCACCTCCAACCCCGATCATTGCAAGGGTTGCGGATGTTCCGCCTGGATCACCGAACATGCCGATCGCCATAAAGATGAGACCTGGCAGCAACACAGCGCTGCCAAGTGCGATGCGAGTAGTGAGAGGGCGAGAGGTCGCTCCTCCAGTTCGGAATGCTTCAAGAGGGGTAACGCGGGAGGCTCGAAGGGCAGGAAGAATTGCAGATGCGAGCGTCACACCCATTCCCACCACGATGACGACAACGATGGTGCGGGCTCGAATTTCGAGCGGACCATCAGGGAATTCGCCCCCGGCTGAGGAAAACAGGCGCTTCAACGCAGCAGCAACCCCGAGTCCGCCAACGAGGCCCAGACCTGACGCTGCAATTCCGATTGATCCCGCCTCAATAAACACCATCTGCATGATTTGTTTTCCGCTTGCACCAATTGATCGCATAAGACCGAACATTCGGGTTCGTTGACCGACGAGCGTCGCAAATGTGTTGTTAATGATGAAGGTGCTGACAAAGAGAACGACAACTGCAAAACCTAAAAGCACGTTGCCAAAGATGTTGATGAAGGTTCCGAAGTCTTCTTTCTGCTCACCGATGACTACTTCACCGGTGACTGCTTCAAGATCTGAAGGAAGTACTGCCGAGATCGCAGTGACGAGTTCGTCCGGGCTGACACCTTCAGCGGCTGAGACGACGACGGAGTCAATTCTCCCGGGAAGCCCGAGCACACGCTGCGTCGTGGGGAGGTCAAACAGAATGAAGAACGCCCCGCCGGTACCGCCCTCACCGAAATCGATGGTGCCGCTGAGGGTGAAGACCTCTGGCTCTCCGGTTGGGAGGCTGATGGTGATGTCCTGGCCGACCACGAATCCGCCGCGCTCTGCTTGAACAGGGTCGATGACAACTTGTTGGCCTACTGGAGGCTCACCTTCAACGATCCTGAACGACGAAACAGGGCTTGGGCCAGCCCACGATCCGGTAAAGACCGGAGGGCCTGTCGGGCGAACAACTTCATCGTTTGCATCGATCGTGTAGGCGCGTTCGAACGAGAAGAGTCCGCCTTCGGTGTATTCGGCTTCAGGGAGTGCAGATATTGCACTGACAATGTCGTCGTCAAATCGGGGTATTTCGCCGTTCGTCGAGTTCATGTCATCGCTGGCGCCTCGGACTTGGGCGTCGACTCCTGCGAACGCATCCTCGGAGACCTGATCGAAGATCGAACGAAGGCTGTCGGCAAGAACGAATGACCCCGAGACAAACGCGACTCCGAGTACGACGGAGATGAGGGTGAGGATGAGGCGGCCGAGATTCGATCGAGCCCCTCGGAGAGCAAGCTTGATCATCGGATTCAGTTACCGATCGATTTCATGGTGTCGAGAATGCGATCAGCGGTTGGCTCTGTCATGTTGTGCACGATTTCGCCGTCGTTGAGGAAGAGCACGCGGTCTGCGGTTGCTGCAGCATTTGCATCGTGGGTGACCATGACAATGGTTTGACCAAATTCGTCGACCGCTCGACGCATGAACGCAAGTACTTCGCTGCCTGAATTCGAGTCGAGATTACCGGTTGGCTCATCGGCAAAAATGATGGTTGGACGGCTTGCCAGTGCTCGGGCAACTGCGACGCGCTGTTGTTGTCCGCCAGAAAGCTCATTAGGTCGATGTGAGAGCCGGTCGCGCAACCCAACGGTGTCGATGACCGTGTCGATCCATTCGCGGTCGCCATTTCTCCCGCCAAGCGAGAGAGGAAGGTTGATGTTTTCCTCTGCGGTAAGGGTGGGAACAAGGTTGAACGACTGGAAGATGAAACCAACTTCGGTTCGACGCAGTTCGGTGAGCTTCCTGTCTTTCAGATCGGAGAGACGTGTTTCGCCAATGAACGCGTCACCCGAGGTGAGACGATCAAGGCCGGCGATGCAGTGCATGAGGGTGGATTTTCCTGAACCACTCGGCCCCATGATGGCGGTGAATTGGGCTCCGCCGAATTCGACGTTGATGTTCTGCAGTGCGGTGACGGCGGCATCACCACTTCCGTAGGTTTTCGTGCCGTTCACAATGCGGGCGGCAGCAGTCAAGGTCTCTGTGGCATTCACGTGTTGAAGTCTGCCTTCGATATCGAGAGGTTGCCACCGGAGACAAGATTTCCAGAGGTTGGCCATCGTTAAGGTGGTGTCATGAGCATCGAAGTTCCCCTGAGCGATCTTCCTCAGACTGTTGAGCCCTGCTCATGGTGCTTTGTCGTGACAAGTGGCCCGTCAGGAGCCCACGTGTTGTCGTTATCGCCCACATGGTCCACGGCGGGAGAGGCGGTGTTTGCTACCGGGAGCGGACGCTTGAAGGCAAACGTCGTGTCCTCAGAAGTAGCGACAATGGTCTATCCGCCATTTGTCGATGGTGAATTGGAGGGACACTCGCTCATTGTCGACACTGCGGCGGTGATCGGTTACGACGGGCACCTACATTGCACACCGCTGCGGGCGGTGTGGCATCGTCCAGCTCCGCCAGCTGGCAAGTGAGGATCAATGAATTGGTTGACTGAACGCCAGCGCGACGGTGGCATTGACGAGGTCCGCGTGGATGGGGCAGTTGGATCGCTGTGGCTATGCGGAAAGCATCGCATTGGCCCCGACCCAGAGGGAGTTATTTCCTCAGTGCAGGCTTCGTTGGTTGTCTGTCTCACAGAGGCTCACGAACTTGAAGACCGCTATCCGAAGTATGTCGACTGGTTGCGGACTGACCCGAGGGCTCGTTGGTTTCCAATCCCAGACCTCAGCGTGCCTGACGATGCCGAATGGACTGCTCTCATCGCCGGAGTGTTGCACGAGTTGAGAGGTGGGTCGAACATCATTGTGCACTGTGCCGCCGGGATCGGTCGCGCCGGTACCGCTGCTTGCTCGGTGTTACTCGCCGCCGGCTTGTCACTTGAGGCTGCTGAGCGGCGAGTCGCGGAATCTCGCATGGGTGCGGGACCACAGTCTCGAGATCAAGCGGTATTCATCCGTGAATGGGCTGAGTCGTCGCCGATTGTGACTCAATTCGAGCGGTGAGTGTTTCCTGACCGATGGCCTTAGAGGTTGTCGATCATGACCTCCGCGATGGCGATCGCAAGTGACTCAATATCTGGCGTGATCGGAATGAGATTTGCCGACACTGCAATGGTGAGGTCCAAGTCGGGTACGTACACAGCGTGCGACCGGAAGCCGGGCACACCACCACCGTGCGAGTACGACTCGTAACCGTTGAACTCCCCGACCGAGATGCCGAGTCCGTAGTTGGAGTACTCAGATGGGGTGACGAATTCAGCCAATGTTTCTTCGTCGAGGGCTCCAGTGAACTCATGGCGGAACACTCGGGCGAGATCTTCGGCCTGTGCCTCAACGCCACCTCCAGTCCATCCGGCAGACCGAAGGACCTCTTGCGGAATCACGCTGATGTTGTAAAACGCGCCGACGGTTGCTTCGGCGGAGTAGGTGGCAAATCCTGGAACAAAGTCGAGTGCGGTTTTGAGTTCGCCTCGGACGTAGCCAGACACAGTTTCTTCAGGTGGTGATTCCTGCGGTGCGAGATAGACCTCGGTTGTTCCCGCGGGGTCGAAGAGACGTGTTCGCAATTCAAGATGCGCTGGGTTGCCAGTGACCGCTTCGATGACGAGTCCCGCAACGATATGCCCGACCGTGTTGTAGAGATATTGCGTGCCCGGTTCGTATTGCGGGCCGCGTTCGACTGCCCAAGCGATGATTTCTTGAGGTTCGAATGGCGTTTCGAGTCGTGTGCTTGCAAGCGCGTAAAACCCGAGATCGAATGCGAACTCGGCGAACCCGTCGGTGTGCTGAAGGATCTGTCGAATGGTGATGAGGTCGCCATAGTCGACCCCGTCGAGTTCGTAACCGGCTGCCCAACCGGAGCCGAGGTACGTTGCTACAGGAGCATCGAGGTCAACGAGGCCTTCCTCGACGAGTTGCAGTACGACGACTGACGTCATGGTCTTGGTGATCGAGCCCCACCGGAAGTAGTCCGAGGTGCTGACGCTCTCGTCACCGCGCGCTTCACGAAGCCCTCGAGCAATGTTGATGGCCTCTATCTCCCCGCCCGGTGATGGTCGAAGCACCGAGACGGTGACACCAGGCGTCAAGGTGGTTGTAAGGAATTCATCGATTGCGGTGTTGAGGCGCTCTTCAACGTCATCACCAGTAACGGTTGTTGTGGTGACTTCTTCGCTGGTGGTCGTTGTGTCGTCCGCAACTGGTGTCGTGGTTTCGACCGTTGTGGCAACCGCGACAGTTGTTGAAATTTCCGTCGCTTGTGGTTCTGTCGCGTTTGAACAGGCGGCAAGCGAGAGGGCGAGAAGCACCCCTCCTGCTCGGAGGCTGCGGCTGTGTTTTAACGATGTCATCGGATCAGCGGCCGGTGTAATCAGGGGTGCGCTTGTCGAAGAACGCAGCAACTGCTTCGCGGTGGTCGGCGGTCGACATGGTTCGCACCATTGCGCTGGCTTCGGCTTCGAGTCCCGTTGCGAGGTCGGCGTCGAAGGAGCGCTGAATATTCTCTTTCTGCATTCGCATTGCAATGGGTGATCGAGCGGCAAGCTCATCACAGAATGCGAGCGAAGCATTCTCAAAGTCGGCGTCGGGGAACATGCGGTTGATGAGGCCGAGGTTGAGGGCCTCAGAGGCCGTCACCCGCGGTGAAAGGAACATGAACTCTTTCGCTTTGGCCTCGCCAATGAGTCTTGGAAGGAACCACGAACTGCCGAAGTCGCCACTTGCGCCGATCGTCGAAAATGCAGAAACGAAGATCGCGCTTTCCTTTGCGACACGGAAATCTGCCGCGAGGGCGATGGAGAGACCGGCACCAGCAGCCGGTCCGGGTATTGCGGCGACGACTGGTTTCGGAAGCTTGCGGAGTGCCCCTGATACCCACATTTGAATTTGCCGAAGGCGGTCAAGGCTCTGTTCGGGGGTGACTGGCTGTCCTTCCCCGGCGTGACTTGCCCGGAATCCTTTGACGTCACCGCCTGAGCAGAATGCTCCACCTTCGCCGGTGATCATGAGCACCCGAATGTCGTTGTTCTCTGCAACCTGTGGCAGAGCAGTGTTGAACCCGCCATAGATCTCGTCGCTGAGAGCGTTACGAGATTCGGGGCGATTAAACGACAGGACGGCGACGTTGCCGTGGAGGCGGCCAAGCAATTTGTCGGTTCCGGTGTGAAGTTCGGTCATGAGTTCTCCCGTTCAAAATGGTTTCTCTCACTCTTGCATCGCTCAACTCGGTTGGGCGAGGCGAGCCGTTACCTCACGGTGACGCGACGTTGGTGGTAGCCGGTCGCCCCGTCGGGCGCTACCGATCGAGGGCGTTCGTCTTGGATGGTGCCGTTGCTGTCAACTGCGCGCACTCTGATCGTGTGTTCGCCAGAAGTTGCCTGCCAGGGGAGGTGCCATTGCACCCACGTGTTGTTGTTCAGCGCGTCACCGAGTTCGGCGGTCTGCCATGGGCCATCGTCGATGGACACTTGAACTTCTGAGATGCCGATTGACGGCGAGAGTGCAATGCCAGCAATCGGGGTGAGACCCGGCGAAAGCGATGACTGTTTCGGCACGTCAATTCTTGACGTCAGTTTGATCGGCGCCTCTTTTGACCACCCGCGTGGAATCCAGTAGCCGTCGACGGCGCCCCATGTCGTGAGCTCGATACGTGAAAGCCATTTGGTGGCTGAGACATATCCGTAGAGGCCTGAGACAATGAGGCGGGCGGGGAATCCATGGCGCTGTGGTAACGGCTGCCCATTCATTGCCGTTGCGATCATTGCAATACGGCCATCAAGAGCTGTTGCTGTCGGCATTCCGGCGGTAAATCCATCGAC
>JAPOIQ010000391.1 GCA_029978815.1 bacterium | reverse complement strand
CGGAGCGAGATCGCCAACAAGTTCGAGCGCGGCCTCAAGGTAGTAGGCGCGAATGTCATGGCAGACCGCCACCGTGTTCTTGCCGGGCAATTCGACGTCTTTCCATGCAGCGCCGTTCGCCCATTGGTGCAACGTGTCGAGAGCTGCAGGAATTTGCTCTGGCTCGATTACCCGGCCAACTGCCGTCACGCCTTTACGGTCGACGGCTCGTCGATAGGCCGAGATAAGTCCTCGAGCTTCATCAACGGCTGGCGGCGCGTTCGGATCATCGCGAGGCGGAAGCGAACATGCCATTGGCATTTCGTCTGATTCAACGACTTCAGGGAAGTGCTCAAAAATCGGCTCATCAGCTTCGAGCAGACTGAACGCGTGTTGTAGAACCTGGTGCTGGAATTCCGCGTCACCGGGTTTACCGAGCGGACGACCGAGCGGGAACTCGCAGGCGAGTACACGTGGAGGGCCGACCTTCTTTGCAACATCTGCCATCGAAGCAAGGACGAGCGTTGCGATTCCTGCTGCTTCAAAAACATGGGCGAGCGTACTCACGGTACGCGTGCAGAGTGGTCAAACAGGAGTTAGCAAGACGACGTCGACCGCGTCGGCGTTGAGCTGCACTGCGCACTGCGGGCCGGTATCGAGTCTGATCTCGCTCACCGTGTCGGGCTGATTGCCAGCAAAGGCGAAGTGACGTGGCGCTACTTCGCCGATGACACCATTGTCAGCAAGTTCTTGGAGGCGATCAATCGGGTACACCACGTTGAGATCGAGGTGAAACCCTGAGTGGTCAAAGTTGGGGCTCCAGTGACCCATGATGAGGTTTCGGTCATCACGATCAAATGCACGGAAGCCGGTGTCGCCTTGCACGAAGCGGTCTTGATCAGGGCGATGAAGCGAGGCGCTCGTCACGATTGCGACACGGCACTCTGACAGGGGTTTGTTGAGCTTGGTGAAACTGGTTGATGTGAACTCTGGCGCATCCATCGTCGATGCGAGTTGGCGCATTGCGTCGTCACCACGAGTTGCTGATCGGTCTTCAGACATAACGACCTCCTCTCGGCGAACCTAATGCGACGGGCACGAGGCGGGCGAGACGGGCTGACGGCTGCGACGAAAGCCGAACTCTTTTCTGTACATCGGGAGGTGCCGCTCTGATGGCCACGCTCTCTGACAACCGCTCCCTACGGCTCCATCACGACCCAGCCGCGCCGTTGCAACTCGACTGCTAACACCTCGTCTGGCAACGACCGCGCCGAACGTTCATCGTTCGACAGTCGGGTTGAAATGTTTGGTTGTGAGGGTGCTGTGGGGTCGTGCTCATCGCCTTCAAGTTCGGCGATAAGCGCATCTGCCTCATCTCGTGTGAACTTTCCGTTGCCTTGACGCTGGGTGAATCGCATCGGACCACGTGCAGATCGAAAGTCGTCGTGACCTTGTTCTCGCAAGAGCTCAAGGAGTCGCTCAATTTGTCGGTGACTGGCGGGTGGGCCCGCTGGTTGATTGAACGCCATGAGGCCAGTGTGCCAGATCGGTGTCGCGCCGCACCGTAGTTGCGTAGCGACTGTTGGTGATCAGCCGAAGTCGACGTCTACGACAGCGACTACGCGATTGCGCT
>JAPOIQ010000386.1 GCA_029978815.1 bacterium | reverse complement strand
TGGATGGTGGCGGCGAGGGCCTTGTTGTGACCACGACCGGTATTCGCCGATACGGACGTTCAAATTCGTGTTATCTAAGTGTGTCAACGCTCGCCGACGACACCGATGGAACGCGCACTGGCTTTGGGTTTGCCGTTGGGGCTCACCCGGGCGAATTTGATGTCGAACGTGCCGCACGTGAAGGCGTCGATCGCGCAACGCGGTTGCTCGGAGCCACAAAACCGGCATCGAGATCGACAACGGTCGTACTCGACCCGTTTGTGACTGCCCAACTACTTGGGGTTGTGGGGTCGACGCTGAGTGGTGATGCGGTTGTTCGTGGACGCAGTCTGTTCTCTGACCGTGTCGGAGAGTCGATTGCGGCGCCGACATTCACCCTTGTCGACGACCCGACCGATCGGCGGGCGTACACGGCCACCGACCTCGATGGCGAGGGTCTTGCAGCCCGACGAAATGTGCTCATCGATAGGGGAGAACTCAAAGGATTCGTCCATTCGAGTTATTCGGCGCGTCGTGCGAAAGAGGCAACTACAGGTAATGCCATTCGTGGTGGATATGCAGGTTCACCCTCGGCTGGTTGCCTCGCCCTGCAACTGGTTCCCGGAGACCGGCCGCAGGCAGATCTCATCTCGTCGATCGATGACGGCGTGCTCATCGAGGGTGTGAGTGGTCTGCACTCAGGCGTGAACACGGTGAGCGGTGACTTTTCTGTTGGTGCGACGGGTATGACGATCCGCGACGGCGCTCTTGCTGAGCCGGTGCTGGAATTCACGATCGCAAGCACGATCCAGAGAATGTTGAACGACATCATCGAGGTCGGAGCTGATCTTGAATGGCTCCCGATGCGGGCATCCGGCCCATCGATCGTCATCCGGGATGTCATGGTCTCAGGAAGCTCGTAACTCGTGGACACCTTTCAGGCGATTGTGCTCGGAGTCGTTCAAGGTCTCACCGAATTTCTCCCGATTTCCTCAAGCGGGCACCTTGAACTCGTTCCCCGAGCGTTTGGTTGGTCGCGCCCCGAGGGTTCTGCTGCCCAAGCGTTCGATGTTGCGTTGCACTTCGGAACACTGCTCGCCGTCATCGTTCATTTCTGGTCGGATCTCGTCAGGTACGTCGTCGACGGATTTCGTGCCCTGAAGCGGCCAAGAGAAGCTTCACGTGAAGGTCGGCTCGCATGGATGTTCGTCGTGTCGGCAATTCCGGCGTCGTTAGCGGGTGTGCTGCTCAACAGTTGGATCGATGACCGTCTCGGAACACCAGCGGTGATTGGCTGGTCGCTCATTGGGTTCGGGGTGTTGCTCTTTGTGGCCGACCGTGCGGCAGGAAGCCGCTCACTCGAATCGGTGTCGCTGAAAGATGCGACAACGATTGGATTCGCGCAGGTGCTGGCGCTGAATCCCGGCACCTCACGATCAGGAATAACGATCTCTGCAGGACGATTTCTCGGTCTTCAACGCGATGCGGCGGTTCGTTTTTCGTTCGTTATGGGAATCCCTGTGATTTTCGGTGCCTTCGTTTTTGAGATGGCACAACTTGTCTCAGATGGAGTTCCTGCTGGCCTGCTGACTGCGATGTTGGTGGGCGGGATCGCCGCGTTCATTTCGGGTTGGCTTGCTGTTGCCGGTCTATTGCGT
>JAPOIQ010000264.1 GCA_029978815.1 bacterium | reverse complement strand
ACCAATCCAGATGCTGATCTCTCACGGGTTGCCAGCGTGGCGAGTTTCTTCATTAGCCGCGTCGATACCGAGGTCGACGATCGGCTTGGTGATAGCGGTCATGAACTCTGTGGAAAGGCTGCAATTGCGCAGGGGCGCCTCGCCTACACCAATTTTTTGAATGCGTTTTCTGGGCCACGTTGGGAGGCGCTTGCTGCTCGTGGCGCCCGGGTGCAACGACCTCTATGGGCATCGACCGGCACGAAGAATCCGGCGTACTCTGATGTCCTTTATGTTGACGAGCTCATCGGGCCAGACACGGTGAATACCGTTCCTGAAGCGACGCTCGATGCGTTTTTAGACCACGGTTCTAGTGAGCGAACGATTGACCGTGATCTCGCTACGACGTCAGCAGTGCTCGATCGACTGTCTGAGGCGAATATCGATCTCGATGATGTTGCGGAGAGACTTGAGCGTGAAGGGCTCGCGTCGTTTGCAGCAAGTTTTGATGAGGTCATTGCAGCGCTCGTCGAGAAAGCCAGCTAAGCCCGACGCCCGAGCGTGCGCTGTTTAGTCGCCTGACAGAGATTCCAATACGTATGCGGCTTTCTCCACTGATCGCCGTGCTTGGGTAAGTCGTTTATCGGCAACTGGTCGCTCAGATCCTGATTCTGCAGCCTCTCGCAGCACTGACAGCGCAAGGTCATCGAGTTGTTCACCAATATCTCGGAGTCGCTCGGCAATTGTTTCTGCCTGAGCCCGATCGGCGTTCGAAAGCCCGTCGTTTTCCACCATTATGAGATGTTACGGCCTTAGCCCCAGGTCCACGGGGCCGTCATGTTGGGCGACCCCCAATATTCGAGGCGTCGTGCCGCCTCTTCATCGATGATGCCTATCGAGGCTGATGCGATCAGCTTCATGACGGTTGCAGCAAGGTTTCGCATTTCCACGACGACATCAAGGCTGTCGGACTCCCAGTCGACAGCGCCGTAACCCGCTGCGAATGCGGTGTAGGCGTCGGCATTTCCTTGCCATGGCGGCGTTGACCATGCTTTAAGTGGAACGTGATCCCACAGCGGTGATGCGGTCGAGAGCAGATCCCAATCGATGAGCACTGGGCCGTCCTCGCTCATCAAGATATTTCCAGGGTGTATATCGCCGTGGGTGAGTACGTTCGGGGTTGTCTCCACGATGTTGGTCCACTCGGCCCCGCGTTCGGCGGCCTCGTGCAGCGTTGAAAGTTGTTGTGAAGGCACGAGCGCTGTTGCTTCAAGGCGCGTCAATATGGCGCCAAAATTCCACCACGGCAGATCTGTTGGAGACGCAATGGGGTAATCCGCGGGGATATCCGATGGCGCTATGTCGGTATGGAGACGGCGAATCATTCGCCCGACTTCGCTCCAATCGATGGCGTAGCCTGTTGCTGGGACATCCTCATAGGCGATGACACCAAGGCCGGTCTCGTCTTGTTGCCATGTTGCGATGACATCTGGGACTCGAAACTCTGCGTTCCTCAACATTGTTGCAAGGTGTTTCGCGGTGCTTGGGTCACTCGTGAAGTGACCTACTCGCAACACGCTGTCGTTGGCCCGAAACGTTGAACACATCGATTCTCGAATCAGGGTGAGGTCTGTCGCACCAAGTTCTTTTACACATTGTTGGGCGCGCGCCTGCGCCTGCGCTCGGTCAACGACCGGTTGGGAGACAAATGGTGTTCGAGGCGGACGTTCAGCCACTATTGGAGGCGTCTGCGCGGTCTCGGAGCACGATGACTCGCCCGGCGTCAACTGGTTCGCCGTCGACGAGCAGTGTGTCTCCTGGCCCAACATGATCGGTCATTGATTCGGCGCGATGATCAACCACCGCACGTAGTTGCCGTTCACGGTTCGCCTTTGCGGCGCGACCTTCTCGAATTGCGTCACCCACTTCATCAACCTTTGCCCGAACACGCTGCTCTACCCGGTCACGAACGTGTCGAGGCGAAAGTTGGCGAGCTGCTGACCTCACCCGACGGCGAGCCATCCGCATTGCGCCAGCACCTGCAGTTGCCCCTGCAACAAACCATCCGAGGCGTCGCATCACGCTCTCCTTCTTTCTTGGTTGATCACTTCAACGTTCGTACCTGGCGATTTCAGACGGCCAACTGCCCGTTTTACTCCGGTTACGGTTCCGACCGCTTTAATCACTGGTGCGGCAAATAGTCGGCGAGCTGCTCGACCAGAGGTTTCTACCGCTTCAGATATCGCTTCCGCGGAGCCAAGCACCCGGTCGAAGCGTTCCAGGTCTGCTCGAGCACCGTCCATGGCCGTCTTTGCGTCATCAGTTGAAGATCTCAAATCGGCAATGAGAGGGAGCGTCTGCTCGCGCATTTGTCTAACTTCACGACGTAGCGCTCTCAGGGCGTCAAATACTCTGAGGAGAACAATAGAGAGAGCCGCAAAGCCGATTGCACAGAGAACAACTGCCGCAATGAGAACTACTTCACTCGTCGCCATGGCACCTCTCTCACATCAGTGGCTTCACTCTTGACGATATCTGACCTTAGGTTTCTTCCTTCAGTCGGTGCACCAGACTCCACAACTCGCAACGCCTCCGGCACATCTCGTCGACGCGCTGAACAACGCCGAACAAAGACTTAACTCATTTCTAACAAATCTCGCGATTAAGGTAGACAAATGTCACATTGTTGTGCGAGAATGCGTGGGAGCGCTCTCACAAGCTGCGCTCTCGTAATGCGTACCAAGTTTCACGAAAGTTCTTGATAATCATGCTGAATTGTTTTAAACGCTCCGAGAAGGTAAGGCGCTCATCTTCTCGATCGATCGCAATTGTGGGAGCGCTCCTAACGTCCTTTGGTGTCCTCTCTGTTGGCTCTCAAACAGCGGCAGCAGCAGCGAGCCTTCAGGATTT
>JAPOIQ010000236.1 GCA_029978815.1 bacterium | reverse complement strand
TCCGGGACTCAACCTCTGCGGTGCTGGGCGAGTGGTGTGTTTGATCGATCCGATCGGCGATGTCTACGCCTGCCCCTTTGTCATCCATGATGAATTTCTCGCAGGCAATGTGCGTGACAGTGGCGGGGTCGCAGCAGTGTGGCGCCCAAGGGACCGCTTCACCGACCTTCGTGGGCCTCAATCCGCGGGGGCATGCGCCTCATGCGGTTCGTGGGATGCCTGCCAAGGCGGTTGCATGGCAGCCAAATTCTTTACGGGTTTGCCACTCGATGGCCCTGACCCGGAATGCGTCGGTGGTGATGGTGAGCACGCTCTCGCCACGGCAGGAGCAATTCCACGGCCGAGTGGTGACCACTCGAAACCAGTCACCGTGAAGCTTGGCCGCCGAACTCCCACATGATCTGGGCACTCATCATCGTCGGGGCCTACGTGGCCGGGATGTTCCCGAGTGCCATTCTTGTGGCTCGCGCTTCCGGAGTCGACATCACGTCGGTCGGTTCAGGAAATCCAGGTGCAGCAAATATCGCTCGCAATCTCGGCTGGAAACGAGGAGCCTTAGTGTTTGCCCTCGACGGGGCGAAGGGGGCAATCGGCGTTGGTATCGGACTTGTCGTTGACGACCGTCCGCTTGCGTACCTTGCGGGAGCTGCGGCAATTCTTGGACACTGCTACCCGATTTCTCGCGGATTCAAAGGTGGCAAGGGTGTTGCGACCGGTGGCGGTGCATTCGCTGTACTCACACCACTCGTTTTTCTTGTGCTCGTACCTGCGTGGGTCATCATCTCCAAGGTGACCAAAACTGCTGCACTTGCCTCGCTCATCGTTCTGTGCGCGATTCCAGTTGGTGTGTGGGTGAGCGGGCGAGACCTGTGGGAGATCCCAGCATCGATCGGTATTGCCATCCTCATTGCTCTGCGACATGCAAGCAATATTCAACGTATGCGAAGCGGTTCTGAACTTCGCCTCTGATCGCCTACAACTGAAGTTCTCGAAGCAGTTCCGAAAAGTCGAAACCGTCAAGGCTTGGAAGATGGCGGTCGACAACATCGTGAAGCAACTGCTGCCAGATGTCATGGCGGAAGAAGAATCGCCCCTCTCGTACGACATAGTTCAAGAGAAAGAACCGGTACGCCTCTTTCAGGAACAGCACCTCTTCGGGACTCAATGGAAAGACCGAGTGATACGCACGGAGGAACTGCCGGAACCGCGGTTCAAACATTGTGTGAGCGCCATAGGTGAAGGTCGAACGATCACCTGTGCGCGATGACACCCTCGAAAGAAAGTAGAAGTCGAGAAGTCGAGTCTCGTAGCGGAACCAGTCGTAATCCCAACGACTGAACAATCGAAAGCGACCTGAGGAGTCGAACTCGACAGAGAAATTTCCGAGGTTCCAATCGATGAGTACGGGTTGTTTCGCCCAATAGTCGTAACCAGATTCGTGAACAGCCATCAAAAACCGGTGCGTGTGCCGACGAATGAGATCGATCCTCGACGGTTCAAGGCTGAGCTCCTCTGCCGCCCGTCGACTCGCCGTCAGGTCGTAGAGCGCGATGGCATCTGAGGTCACGGTTTTTGATGTGGGTGGTACTAGTCGCGCAACACCTGCTGTTGCCCGGTGGAACCTCGCTACTTCTTCACCAAAATTTGTCACCTGCTCGGGTTCGAGAATCGCTGGCAGATGGTCACGGACTTCGACCTCTCGGTAGAACGCAACCCATACATCGCCGTCGTACCAGACGTAGGGCCGACCATCTGCGGTGAGCGTGCTCGCCATGAAATGCTCGAACGGCCCGCCGTCAAGGAGCCGGGAGGTCCGGTGGAGACGGTCGTGGTCCTCCGCAAAGAGGAAGAACGACCCGTAGTTCGATGATTTCGCGATGATCGCATCGCCGTCACTGAGTCGAAGTCGATAGACCCGATTTGTCGACACCATCGCCGATAGCTCGACAAGGTCTGTAATTGATCGACCGTCGCCATATTCGACCCAAGCCTGTTCAACCGAAGATCGATGTCGGTCGTCTGAAATCTCAGCGGTCACGGGAAGTTTCGCAATCTCAGACTGTTTGACACGACGAACACACTTGACAACACCATCGCAAGGCCGGCGACAAACGGCGACAAACGACCCGACATCGCAAGCGGTACCGCAGCAATGTTGTAGCCGAAGGCCCACAACAAATTCATTTTGATCGTGCGGAGTGTGCGCCGCGACAACCTGATTGCATCTGCCACCGAGGTCAACTCATTTCGCATCAAAGTGAGATCACTCGCATGGACTGCAACATCAGAACCTGCGCCCATCGAAATGCCGAGGTCTGCAGCCGCGAGAGCAGCTGCATCATTCACGCCATCACCACCCATCGCCACACAATGGCCTGTCGCCTGAAGGTCAGCGACGAGCGCGAGTTTGTCGGCTGGGCTGAGACCGGCATGGATATCACCCACCGCGATTCCAACCTCACTTGCAATCGCTTTCGCCACCGATGGCCGGTCACCCGTAGCCATAAGGGTCCGAATACCAAGGGATGAAAATTCGGCGATTGCTTCTGCGCTTGAAGATTTGGCTTGATCAGCAACACAGATCGTCCCGATGACAGCGCCATCGACGACAACATCGACGCTCGTCTCCGCAGCATCAAGATGCAAGGTTGACGTGCGAACCTCAACCTGGACACCATCGACCGTTCCGCTCACACCTTGACCAGGAATGTTCAGCGCATTTGAGACTGTCGGAAGACCATCGCCTAGTTCACCTAGGGCCGCGTCGACAATTGCGCGAGCAATGGGATGTTGGTGTGAGAGCTCAACCGCACCAGCGTGCCGCAGAACATCTGACCGCAACCAGCCGGCCACAGGCGTCACCGACGTCACCCACATCTGTCCAGTAGTGATCGTTCCTGTTTTGTCAAGCAACAGCACGTCAACTGTTCGAGTCTGCTCAAGAATTTCTGGCCCGCGAATCAACATGCCGGCTCGAGCGCCACGGATTGTTCCGACGAAGAGCGCCATTGGGGTTGCGAGACCCAGTGCGCACGGACAGGCAATGATGAGTACCGCTACACCGGTCGAGAACGCCTTTTCAGTTGATGTTCCAAACAACAGCCAAGCCAGAGTGGTGAACGCGGAAAGTGCAACGACGACCGGCACGAAGGTTGCTGACACTCGATCTGCAAGACGCTGTACGGGAGCCGTTCCCGACTGTGCGGCCATCACGAGTTTCGCAATGGCTGCCACTTGGGTGTCGTGGCCAACCTTTG
>JAPOIQ010000033.1 GCA_029978815.1 bacterium | reverse complement strand
TTGGTCACGATGTCCACGCACTGCTCGTAGTCAGGCTTTTCCGAACCATTCAGGATGCCAGGCTTCGCCGTGATCTGGCGGCGCACTTCCAGCACCACCGCACCCGCCGCGCTGCCCACCGCGCTCATGCAGAAGGACGTAAACAGGAACGGCAGCAGACCGCCGATGAAAATACCGACGAAGTAGAACACTCGCCAACTCACCGAGTCAGAGTCTCGCCGAACAGTCTTGATGGTCTGCACGTAGGCGCCTGATGCTCCAAGGGGCTGGTTCGACACTGCGAAGAGGCCGACAACGAGGAGGCCGAGCAGCGGACCTGCGATCCACCACGGCAGCTGATCTGGTAGGAGTTCCATACTTCATCCTCGCACCCCGTGAGGCATATCGCAATGATGCGAAGTGATGAGGTCGTGTTATGAGTTCGTTCCGCAGGGATAGCGTGTCGCCGTGGCCGAAAACGACTCCATTGACGAAACTGAGCGCCCTTACGGCGGTGTTGAGAATCCCGATGCGCCCAAGCGTGTTCGGATCCGCCATTTTGGTCGTGCGAAAGAGCAGGGAATTCGCATTACGGGGCTCACGAGTTATGACGTTCTCACCGCACAAATTTTTGATGAGGCTGGCGTCGACTTTCTGCTCGTAGGTGACTCTGCAGGAAACACGGTTTTTGGTTATGACACCACCCTTCCGGTCACTGTCGATGCGCTCATTCCTCTGACTCGTGCAGTGGCGCGAGCCGCGAAGCGTGCCTTGGTCATCGCGGACCTTCCCTTCGGCTCGTACGAATTGGGGCCCGATGAGGCGCTTCGCACGGCAATTCGTTTCATGAAAGAAACTGAAGCCCACGCGGTGAAACTTGAGGGCGGTGTGCGGTCGGCTGAACAGATCAGCAAGATCGTGACAGCGGGTATCCCTGTCATGGCGCATATTGGTTTCACGCCTCAGAGTGAGCATGGCCTTGGTGGGCATCTCATTCAAGGACGTGGCGATGGGGCAGAGCAGCTACTTCTTGACGCAAAAGCAGTCGAAGCGGCAGGAGCGTTCGCAGTTGTTCTTGAGATGGTGCCGTCGACTGTCGCTCGACGAGTGACCGAATCATTGTCAATTCCGACGATCAGTGTCGGTGCTGGCCCTCACTGCGATGGCCAACTTCTCGTTTGGACTGATTGGGCCGGTTTGACAACCGGTCGTATTCCACGTTTCGTGAAGCAGTATGCGAATCTTGCAGGCATTCTTCGCGAGGCTGCTGAGCAGTTCTGTGCTGATGTCTCATCTGGTGAGTATCCAGCAGCCGAGCACGAATATCAGGAGTAACTGCGTTCCGGCTCGTACGCGAGTATCGGAGCGAGACGCTGTTCGGTTTCCTCGATGCTCAAACCTTTGCGACCGGCGTAATCAGAAACCTGATCGGCGGTGACCCGTCCCACCCCGAAATACGTCGCCTCCGGATGTGCAAAGTACAGTCCGCTCACCGAAGAGCCCGGGTACATCGCCCACGATTCGGTGAGGCGAAGCCCGATGGCGGCCTCGGCGTTAAGTAACTCGAAGATTGTCGACTTCTCGGAATGGTCTGGCTGAGCGGGGTATCCAGGTGCAGGTCGTATGCCTCTGAATTGCTCTGAGATGAGCGCTACTGGATCGCATGGTTCATCGGGGGAGTAGCCCCAGTGCTCGGTTCGGACAAGCCAATGCAGGTACTCGGCTGCAGCTTCAGCGAGCCGATCGGCGAGGGCTTTCAGCATGATTGATGAATAATCATCCCCGGCAGATTCGAACGCATGTGCTCGCTCATATTCACCGTCACCAACGGTGACAGCAAAGGCACCGATGTGATCGCGTTCGGCAGAACCGGCGGGAGCAATGAAGTCTGAAAGGCAAAGGCTTGACTGTTCGCGAATGGTCGAGGCCTGTCGTTGTTGCCGAAGACCGTGCAACGTTGCTCTTGGAGTGCCGTCGTCGTTGAGCACTGCAATGTCATCGCCGTCAGACTCTGCGCGCCAGAATCCGATGACCCCAACTGGCGAGAGCCAATCTTTAGCGATGATGGTGTCGAGCATTTGCTGTGCGTCGTTGAAGAGGTCGTTTGCTGCCTCTGCGGAGGCTTCGTCCTGCAGTACTGCTGGGTAGCCTCCTCGCAATCCCCAGGTTGAGAAAAATGGTGACCAGTCGATGAGGGGACGAAGCGTTGCGACATCGAGCGGAATCGTTCTTGTTCCGGTGAACGACGGTGCATGAACTGTTGAGGGGGAGAATTCGAATGTTGCTCGATCTTCACGAGCTTGAGCGAGGTTAGGCCGTTCACGCCGTTGTTCCGCAAGGTGGTAGTTCTCGGTGACGCGGTCGTAGTCGGCTTCAATTTCACGAAGGAATCCAGCGCGCTTGTCTGGGGAAAGTAGCTGTGAGATCACACCGGACGCTCGGCTCGCATCGGCAACATGTACCACCGGACCGTTTTGTCGGGATGGGGTGATGCGCAATGCGGTGTGCAGTCGGCTCGTGGTGGCTCCTCCAATCAGCAGGGGCGTGGTGATTCCAATTCGGTCTAATTCGCTTGCGACATTCACCATGTGGTCGAGTGACGGGGTAATCAACCCGGAGAGACCGATGATGTCGACGTTGTGTTCAATTGCGGCATCGCAAATCTGTTGGGTTGGAACCATCACTCCAAGATCGATCACCGTGTAGTCGGCGCATCCCAAAACCACTCCAACGATGTTTTTGCCGATGTCGTGGACATCCCCAGCAACGGTTGCAAGTAATACCGTTCCGGCTGATGTCGGGGTGCTGCCGTCTGGGTTTGCTGCGCGTTCGGCTTCGATGAAGGGCGTGAGGTAATTGACGGCTTGTTTCATGACTCGGGCTGATTTCACGACCTGAGGGAGAAACATCCTTCCTGCGCCAAAAAGTTCACCGACACGATTCATGCCGGCCATGAGTGGCCCTTCTATGACATTTACCGCAGTGCCAAGTTGGGCCCGAGCCTCTTCAACATCGGAATCGATAAATTCTGTGGTGCCAGTGACAAGTGAATGGGTGATGCGCTCATCGAACGGTAGTGATCGCCACTGTGAGTTGGTACTTGTGGTATCTGATTCGTTCCTTCCAGAAAAGCGTGTCGCAGCTTCGAGAAGTTGATCGGTCGCATCTGGTCGAGTGTTGAGGACCACATCGACACAAAGATCACGAAGTTCGGGGTCAAGCTCGTCGTGGATGGCCAATTGCGCTGGGTTTACGATTCCGATCCGCATTCCAGCCTCGATGGCGTGCACGAGGAATACCGAGTGCATCGCTTCTCTGACGGTGTCATTTCCTCGAAACGAGAATGAGAGATTGGAGACGCCACCTGAGATGTTTGTTGCTGGAAAGCGGCTCTTGAGTTCCCTTGTTGCAGCGATGAAATCGACTCCGTAGGTGTTGTGCTCTTCGATTCCAGTTGCGAGCGCAAAAATATTTGGATCGAAGATGATGTCCTCGGGAGACATTCCGACGGTGTTGGTGAGAATCTCATACGCACGTGTGCAGATTTCGATCCTGCGAGAAAGCGTGTCCGCTTGGCCGTGTTCATCGAAGGCCATGACGATCACTGCGGCGCCGTAGTCCTGACAGATCTGCGCATGTCGGATGAATTCTTCTTCGCCTTCTTTGAGGGAAATCGAATTCACGACAGATTTGCCCTGGAGGCAGCCGAGGGCTTTCTCGATGACGTCGAAACGTGATGAGTCAACGACCACTGGAACGCGAGCGATGTCGGGTTCGGCTGTCAATAATCGCAAAAACGTGGTCATTTCGTGAGCGGCGTCGAGGAGACCCTCGTCCATGTTGATATCGATTGCTTGGGCGCCAGCAGCAACTTGACTTCGTGCGATGTCAAGAGCCTCCTCATAGTTGCCCTCTTTAATGAGCCGAAGGAATTTTCGGGAACCGAACACATTGGTGCGCTCGCCAATATTCACAAATGGGATGTCATCGGTCAGTTCAAAGCGCTCAAGTCCCGCAAGTTCAAGATTCGGGGTACGAGCCGGTGGTACCCGTGGAGAATGCGGTGCGACGGCAGCGGCAATTTCTGCGATGTGTTCTGGTGTGGTTCCGCAACACCCTCCGACAATGTTGACGAGGCCAGACGCTGCATACTCGGCCACAACATGCGCAGTTTCGGTTGGCGATTCGTCATAACAGCCCAGAGCATTTGGAAGACCTGCGTTCGGATACGCCGAAACGGCAATGTCGGCGTGCGTAGAAAGTTCTGCAACAAACGGTCGCATCTCGTGGCCTCCGAACGCGCAGTTCACGCCAATCGAGACCGGATTGCTATGGCGAACAGATGCCCAAAATGCATTCATTGTCTGGCCTGAGAGTGTTCGGCCCGATCGATCGCTGGCCGTTCCAGAAATCATGAGCGGCAGATCGATAGAACGTGCTCGTTCAATTCGGCGAACGGCAACGATGGCAGCTTTCGCATTGAGCGTGTCGAAGACGGTCTCGAGAAGAATGAGATCAACCCCACCATCAACGAGTGCTGAAATCTGCTCGTCGTAGGCACTCACCATCTCGTCGAAGGTGACAGCCCGATACCCCGGGTCTTCGACTCGAGGTGACATCGAGAGTGTCTGGTTTGTAGGGCCCACAGCCCCGGCGACGAAAAGAGTTCGATTGTCAGGGTGTTCGTCGACCGCAGATCGTGCGAGTTGGGCGGCTGTCAGGTTGAGTTCTCGTACTATTTCCTCGGTTGCGTAATCGGCTTGCGCAATGCGAGTTGAGTTAAAGGTGTTTGTACAGATGATGTGTGCCCCAGCGGCGACGTAATTGCGGTGGATGTCTGCAATGACGTCGGGCCGTGTAAGCGAGAGAATGTCGTTATTGCCGGTGAGGTCAATTGAATGGTCGGTGAATCGTTCACCGTGAAAGTCGGTTGATGCGAGTTCGCGACGTTGAATTTCGGTTCCCATTTCCCCGTCGATGACAAGAATCTGTTCGGCAAGCGCAGCGGTGAAACGCTGGCGGGTTTCAGACATGTTCAGCACCTCGGAGAACGCTTACAAGTTCGCACAGCAGCTGTGAGGTGTTGAGGCTGTAGAGGTGGAACTCCTCAATGCCGTTCGAGTGGAGGTGTTCGATTTGCTGTCGGGTCCACAAGATCGATTGCTCTCGCTCTGCGGCAGGGTTGCCCTCGGTCCCTGCGAAGTGTTTGAGCAAAGTTGAAGGAACTGAGGCACCACATCGTTGAGCGAACGCGAGAGTTCGCTCGAAGGAATGAATTGGCATGATTCCAGGAATGAGGTCGACTGAAATATGTCGAGCTGCGAGCCGATCTCGCAGGGCAAGGAATGCAGAGTTGTCGAAAAACATTTGTGTCATCGCTCGAGATGCGCCAGCAGCAACTTTTCTGGCGAGGACATCGACATCGTGGGAGGTTGATGGAGATTGCGGATGCTTTTCGGGATACGCGGAGACTGAGACGGTGAGTCGTAAGCCGCGCTGTTCACCCCGAGCAATGATTGCTTCGACGAGGTCTTCGGTGCGCTGAAACCCATCGGGGTGCGGGTGATACGGCGCATCGATTCCCTCTGGGGGATCACCACGAAGAGCGACGATGTGAGTGATACCGAGGTCGAGGTAATGGTCGATGACGGCATTGACTTCTGCGATCGACATGCCGACGCATGTGAGGTGTGCTGCGACAGGGCAGCCAGAGTGTTCGTTAGCAAGCTCGACTGATGCAAATGAGCGCTCTCGCTCTCCGCCGCCAGCTCCGTAGGTGACGGAAACCAGCGTCGGATTGATCTCTTGTAGAGCGCGCATTGAACGCTCGAGTGATGCGTGCCCTTTTGTGGTGCGTGCCGGAAAGACTTCGTATGAGAATTTCACGGTCGGATTCCTTTCTTTGCAAGCCAAATTCCAACGTTGAGGAGGCCGCTATTGGGTTCTTGCGCAATGTGGTGATGGGTGACTTCAAGTCCGGCCGCATGACACCAGTTGGCGATCTGCTGGTCATCAAAGCCAAGACGTCGGTGGGCGTGTTCTGTTCGAAGCGTTTCGTTGTCGTGGGTTACGAGGTCAACGATGGCAATAGACCCCCCGGTCGCCGCCAGGCGCGAAATGGCTTGGATCGCTCGGTCGGGGTCGTCGAGGTAGTGAAGCACTTGGTGAACGATCACGAGATCGAATTGCTCGGGCTGTACCGGCGGGGCAAAGAGGTCGGCGTGACGCAGTTCGGCTCGATGTATGCCGGCCGAATCAAGGTTGGCGCGGGCGACACGGAGCATTGCTGCGTTGGTGTCAAGTCCGACAATGCGGTTACTTCGATGAGCGAGTAGTTCAATCATCCGGCCTGTGCCGGTGCCGATGTCGATGATGTCGCCAAAATGTGAAGTGCCCAGGCAGGCATCAAGGGCTGAAAGGAGTGCGGTTTCGACCACTCCCTGAGCAACGTGGTGTGAGCTCTCCCTGTCCCACGCATCTGCCACCGAGGCAAAGTGTTCTTGGGCGGTGGCGGCACGTCGTTTCCGCACTTCGTGGAGTCGGTCGCGGTCTGCCGCGAGTTGTGGGTCTGATGCGTCGAGCGAGAGGAGGATCGCTTGAGTCAATTCGGCGTAGCGTTCGTCATCTGTTGCGAGTCGTTGAAGTCCAAAGAAGACAAATGTTCCTTCACGGTGGCGCGTGCAGACGCCGGCCTCGACGAGAAGTCGCAGGTGCCGAGAAATTCGTGGTTGTGACTGTCCGAGAATCTCGCAGAGGTCAGAAACCGAGCATTCGCCGTGTTGCAGAACAGCGGTGATGCGTAGCCGGCTCGGCTCCCCGATTGCTTTGAGAACGTCAACGGTGAGATCGAGGGGGAGTTGGGTCTCTGCTGTTGCGCCCTCGGTCCTAGACATAGATATAAAGATATAAAGAAATATGCATGTCTGTCAAGTGTGCAATCTCGTGGAGATGCCTTCAACTTGCAGCCCGGTGCCAGAATGGCGATATGGAGTTGCTTGAGGGTCTCGTTCGTCGTGCCGGATCGTCCGATCATTCAGCGTTGGTCACGGTCGGAGACGAGTCTCTTTCGGCCGAATCATTGCTGTCACTCGCCGATGCCACCGCAGAACGAATCAGAGGTGCCCGAGCTGTGGCGGTGTGTGCAACCCCTTCGCTGAACACCGTGATCAGCATTGTTGCGGCTCTCCGGGCCGGGGTCGCAATCGTGCCGATCGCTCACGACGCTGGCCGCTCAGAGCGCGATCACATTCTTAACGACTCCGGGGCAGTTGCCATGCTTGGAGACCACTCCTGGGATGATGTTGCTCTGCCAGTTGTTGCTGTAGGTGGTTCTGGTGGGTCTTTGGCAACCGGAGAACACGCCGATCTCAACAATGCGGCACTCATCATGTACACCTCGGGGACGACGGGTGCCCCAAAAGGAGTGTTGATGCCCTCAGCACCGATCGCAGCCTGTCTTGATGGGCTCGCCGATGCATGGCAATGGACCGAGGAGGACCATCTCGTTCATGGCCTTCCGCTGTTCCACGTTCACGGGCTGGTCCTTGGGATGCTCGGCTCACTTCGGCGCGGCAATCGGGTATCCCACACGGTGCGTCCGACCGCAGAGTCGTACGCCGCCAAGATGACGCAAGGCGCAACTCTGTTCTTTGGCGTTCCAACAGTCTGGTCAAGAGTGGTTGCCGATACAGCATCAGCGCAGGCGTTACAAGGCGCCCGAGCGATCGTCTCGGGAAGTGCAGCCTTGCCGGTCTCAGTCTTCAATGACCTTCAACGGCTCACGGGGATCACACCACTCGAGCGTTACGGGATGACCGAAACAATGATCACTCTCTCAACACGAATTGATGGCGAACGCCGACCGGGTCACGTCGGCCTTCCACTACATGGAGTTGAAACTCGGGTTCGGGGCGACGACGGAGACCTACTCGTTCATGATGGAGAGTCGATCGGCACGCTCGAGGTGCGCGGCACAACAATTGGAGCCGGCTACCTCAATCGGCCCGACGCAACTGCGGACTCGACGACCCCCGACGGCTGGTTCGTCACTGGCGACTCAGCGGTAATTGGCGAGGACGGAATGCACCGCATCGTCGGTCGAACCTCACTCGACATCATCAAATCGGGTGGATACAAAGTTGGCGCCGGCGAGGTCGAGGCATCGATAGCGGAACTTCCCGGTGTTTCCGAAGTCGCAGTTGTTGGGGTTGCTGATGACGATTTGGGTCAACGCATCGAAGCGGTGATCGTTGCTTCAGATGGAATATCGGTGAGCGCCGATGAAGTGATCGCCCACGTCGCCGCACAATTGTCAATACATAAGCGGCTGCGAAATGTCCATATCGTCGAACGCCTTCCGCGGAATGCTCTCGGCAAGGTACAGAAAGCTCAGATCCGAGCATCTCTCGAGGAGTCCTCATGACATCACCAAAACCGGCAACAGCTCATACGCAACGCGCGAACGCCGCTCGAGATCTCGGAATGGACGACGCGGACTTCGACCGCGCGCGGCGAGGTCGAATCGCCCAACATTCAACGGGTGTGCTCGAAGGCCCTCTGGGCGTCGCATGGGACACAAGCCGGCATGACTACGTTCTTGACGCTGAGCAACCCGACACTGTTAACCCAAGCTTATGGAGGCAGGCTCAACTCAAC
>JAPOIQ010000233.1 GCA_029978815.1 bacterium | reverse complement strand
CAGCGTTGGTTCGAGACGTTGACATTCGTCCAACGAATTCTGTCTATACCATTGGTATTCGGCACGAGATACCCTCGCCAAAAACGTGTTGATGGACATCGGGGGAGGCCAAGCCTCACCTAACCACGGGGACTCAAGAATTTTTGGGGCCGTCCGCATTGTTGCGCAAGCTCTGCTGATCACAAGACCTGCTGAACGACTGATGCCGGCCAAACCTTCAATCAACTGCGAAGGTCTGGCCGGCATCGAGTACCGGGTGTATGAACTGCCGACTACGAGGCAGCGTTAATTGCCTGCCACACCTTCTCAGGTGTGCATGGCATATCGATATGGCGAACACCAAGATGCGACAAAGCGTCAATCACTGCTGAATGCACGGCAGGTGTTGAGCCAATCGTGCCTGATTCGCCAATACCTTTCGCCCCAAGCGGGTTCACGAAGGTTGGAGTCTCCATCGGGATGCGCTCAATCATCGGCATGAGATCGGCCGAGATCATCGTGTAATCCGCAAGGTTTGACGTCACCGGGTTGCCATCTTCGTCGTAACGAACCTCTTCGTACAACGCTTGAGCGGTTCCCTGGGCGATACCACCATGCACCTGACCGGCAAGCAGCATCGGGTTCACCATCGTTCCAGCATCATCACAAGCGATGTGGCGAAGGTGCTTCACCAAGCCAGTGTCTCGGTCAACTTCAACGACGGCCACGTGCGCACCAAACGGGTACGTCGCGCCAGGTGCTTGGAACGTGGTCTCTTCGATGAGGCCAGCCTCACCAGCCGATGCTGCAATATCAGCCCACGAGCTTGTCACCGCTGGTGTTCCAGCAACATGGAACTCGCCGGTCTCAGTGTTGAGCACAACGTCAGCCGCATCTGCCTCAAGCAAACGGGCTGCGATCTCGCGGCCCTGCTCAACAATTCCCTGAGCTGCCTGATTGACGGCAAGTCCGCCCTGCTGCAACGAGCGTGAACCCATCGTTCCACCACCAACAGGGGTGAGGTCGGTGTCGCCCCAGACAAGCGTGAACTTGTCGATGTCGATGCCGGTTTGAGCGCTCGCAATCATCGACCACGCCGTGTCATGGCCCTGACCGTGAGGGGAAGTTCCGGTGTAAATGGTTCCGGTGCCATCGGGGTGAATGATGATTTTGGCGTCCTCTTGAGGAGCACCAGCACCACCGGTGATCTCGACGTAGGTGCAGACACCGATGCCAAGCAGTTTCGATGAGCCGTCGGCGCGACGCTTTGCCTGCTCTGCCCGAAGGTTCTCGTAGCCAGCGTGCTCGAGTGCTCGGTCGAGGCTGCCAACAAAGTCGCCAACGTCGTAGGCCTCTCCAATTGCCGTGGTGTGTGGCTCGTTGAATGGCGCAATGAGGTTCTTGCGGCGAACCTCTGCTGGATCCATCCCGATCTCAGCGGCGAAAAGGTCCATTGCTCGTTCGGTCGCAGCCGTTGCCTCTGGTCGCCCTGCGCCGCGGTACGCAACAACAGGAGTGGTGTTGGTGACGACCGATGCGCAGTGTGCTTCGACGTTGTCAAATGCGTACACGCCAGCTGCCATACGGCGAGTGAAGAGCGCTCCAAGAATGGTGCCGACCTCGCAGAATGCACCTGAGTCTTGGATCATCTCAAGCTGGAAGTGAGTGATCTTGCCATCGCGTGAGCCGCCAACTTTGATGGTCTGATGCTGCGCCCGGCCGTGACCGAGGTTCATCATCGACTCGCTGCGAGTCTCTGCAAACTTCACTGGGCGACCCGTCTCTTTTGAGAGGCGCCCGAGCAACAGTTCTTCAGAGAAACAACCGATCTTCGCGCCGAAACCACCACCAACATCTGGGGTGATGACACGAACCTGTGCGGTCTCGACACCATTCGCGCCAGCGATTGGCCCGATGGCTCCTTGTGCGTGCTGAGTTGATAACCACTCGAACAGGCGACCCTCGTGCCACGTCGCCGCCGCCGCACGGGGCTCAAGAGGGCACGGGGCGACGCGCTGGTTCAATGCCTCGGTTGAGACGACAACCTCGCAGCCTTCAAAGAATGCGTCTCCGGTTGTTGGCTGGCCACCGAATGCTGCGGAGTCGAATACAGCATTTGACCCGGCACCCTCATAAATGTGTGTGGAGGAGGTGAGTGCTTCTTTCATATCGATCACAGCGGGCAGAGGATCGATATCAACAAACACCATCTGTGCGGCGTCGGTTGCCTGAGCGTAAGTTTCGGCGACAACGGCCACAATTGGCTCGCCGACCCAACGCACCTTGTCGCTCGCGAGCAATGTGCGAGCAACCCCAGGGTTGAAGTTCGACTTTGTGGGTTCAAGACCGAGTGATTCCGCGGTATAGATGCCAATCACGCCTGGCATCGATTCGGCCTCTGAGATGTCGATCGACTCGATCACGCCATGCGCAAGTGGTGACCGCGCGAAGACCACGTGAGCTGCGCCCTCAAGCAACGGCTCTTTAATGTCGGCGAGATATTCGCCGCCGGTCGTCAAAAATTTAGGGTCCTCTTTGCGAAGAACCTGTTCGCCAAGAATGCTGCCTGCCATCGTCACTCCCTCAGTGTGGATGTCCTGTGGTAACCCGGACACTCAAACTGTAGTCAGGTCACGAAGGTCCTGTGAATGCGAGCGACGAGAGATCGATTACGGGTTGCCGGTTCGGAATGACATGACGGCGTCAATCACGCCATAAGGCCATCCATTGGGGAGGTCAGATGGCAGGTCAGGGAATGGCAAAATCGTTTCGCGCTCGTCCCCGTCGGAGACATAACCCAACTGATCTCTGGCCGCCTCTTCAATACCGGCGTCCGTTCGAAGCCGATTTACTTCGGCTTGAAGGTCGTCGTTAATTGCCGTCATCCGTTCGAGTTCGGTCTCAAGTCGGGCGACTTCATCCCCCTGGCCGAGGTAACTCTGCAATGGCAACACGATCACCGAGGTGATGGCGGTGCCGACAACGACAAGGCTCACTGCACCGATCAAGATTGTTGTCCTCGAGGCCGACGAGGTAGCACCTTGAATTTTTTGTCGAGCGGAGATTTGGCTCGTTCCTCGATTTGCTGCCGGGCGTCGGGTGCGAAGGATGTGCGTGCGACGAGAGCTCGATGAAGATGAGGGTGCGGAGCGCTTCGTCACGTCACTATGTTCGCACGCCCGTCAACGAATGCGTTGTCACTACATATGTCGGTCGCTCAGCGGGGAGCGAGAGCGTCCCGGCCGAGGAACGCAGCGGTGACGCCAAGCTCTGACTCGATTCGAAGCAACTGGTTGTGCTTCGCTTCACGATCAGAGCGACATGGCGCCCCGGTCTTGAT
>JAPOIQ010000099.1 GCA_029978815.1 bacterium | reverse complement strand
CTCAGTAAGGTGATTACTTCTCTCACCGCGCTCATTGCGGTTGAGGAGGGCTCACTCGCTCTCGACGAACCCGTTGACCCCGCTAACTGTTCCATCACTATCCACGATGGAACAACACTGAGACATCTCCTTGCGCATGCAAGTGGCCTCCCTTTCACCGGAGAGTCACCAATCAGTGCCCTCGGCCGACGCAGGATCTATTCCAATACCGGAATCGAACTTGCAGCCGATCTCATCACCTCCGCTACGGGCATTTCGTTTAGCGACTACCTGAATGAAGCGGTACTCGAACCACTCGGAATGTCATCAACTGAACTCCGTGGCTCTCCCGCATTCGCAATGTGGTCAACCCTTGACGACATGGCCCTCCTGATCAGCGAGTTCATCCAGCCCCGCCTCATCAGTGAGCCGACTCACAACGACTTTATTTCCGAACAATTTGAAGGAATCTCCGGCACCATTCCCGGGCTTGGCCGGTTCGAACCCTGCCCATGGGGACTTGGGGCTGAACTACGAGGCTCGAAGAAGCCGCACTGGACCGGTTCGCATAACGACCCATCAACCTTTGGCCATTTTGGTGGAGCCGGCACGATGATGTGGATTGATCCAGCGATCGCAACAGGTGTCGTAGCACTCACCGATCGCCCATTCGATGAATGGAATAACGAAGCGATCTCGCTCTGGTCCGAACTCTCAGATGCCGTCATTGACGACATCCTCCACATCGGAGCAGCATCGTGACCACGATCGGTCCACTCATCTTTCGAGCAGGAGACCGGATCTGCTGGAAAGCAACCGGAGACGATGGCCTACCCATCCGGAGATACGGCTTTGTGAGCGGGCGACCAAACCCCAAAGGGCGCGTCGTTGTCATGTTTGACGGCGATCTCAAGGGCGAAACCGTCGTCGCTGTCGCAGAGATTGAACCCGTCAGCATTATGACCGTCGACCTCATCATCGATGACCTCGAGCTACTTAACGACCCGACTCTTCGGCAAGCTCTCGTCAGATTGTGGTCACATGAGGCCGAACTTGCGGGCCTCGTCGTTGAGCGCATCACCCCACTCGGCACCGGCGTGCGAGACGTCACCGGACTCGGATATGCGCTCGCTGAACTGCACTCTGCCGGCGAACTCTACGTGCTGCGAGCGGTGATCGATTCGGCCTACATCACTGTCCGCGCCGACATCCCGCGACGCTTCGAACGACAACGCCGCTGACCCGAAGGCCAGCGGCGTAGCGTCAGAACGTAGAAGACGTATGAGCGATCAGGAAAGACGCTCGACGATCATGGCCATGCCCTGACCGCCACCGACACACATCGTCTCGAGTCCATACTGCTTGTCGGTCGCCTGCAGACCGTGGATGAGTGTGGTCATGATGCGGGCACCGGTCATACCGAATGGGTGACCGACGGCGATCGCGCCACCATGCACATTCAACTTCTCGTAAGGAATGCCGAGGTGCTTCGCCGAAGGCACCACCTGTGCTGCGAACGCCTCGTTGATTTCGACGAGGTCGATGTCGTCCATCGTCATACCTGCACGAGCGAGAGCCTGGCGGCTTGCCTCAATCGGACCGAGCCCCATGATCTCTGGGTTGAGGCCAGAAACACCAGACGAGATGATCCGAGCGAGAGGTGTGAGCCCAAGCTCGGCTGCTTTGCGATCGCTCATCACCATGACCGCTGCTGCGCCGTCATTCAACGGGCATGAGTTGCCTGCAGTGATTTCACCATCGGGGCGGAACACTGGCTTCAGGCCGGCAAGACCTTCAGCGGTAGTCCCCGCACGAGGACCATCGTCAGCCGAGACAACAGTGCCATCAGGCAGGGTCACAGGAATGATCTCATCTGCCCAGAAGCCATTCTCGACGTTTGCTACCGCCCGCTGCTGTGACAATGCTGCGAACTCATCCATCTCTTGACGGCTGACGTTCTCAACCTCGCGGACGTTTTCTGCGGTTTGGCCCATGGCGATGTACATATCAGGAAGGCCCGATGGCGCAGACCATGTTCCCTGTCCACCACCTGCACGAGAAGCGGTGCGCTCCCCTGCTGACGAGAAGATGCCATTCGGAGCCGTATCGCTCGCGCCCGATGCGTAGCGGCTCACTGTCTCAACACCTGCAGCGATGAAGCAGTCACCTTCACCCGCCTTGATGGCATGCGCAGCCATGCGGATCGTTTGCAACGAAGATGAGCAGTAACGGTTCACGGTCACACCCGGGACATCATCAAGGCCAGCGAGCACTGCCGTGATTCGAGCAATGTTGAACCCTGCTTCACCCGCAGGCTGACCGCATCCCATGATGAGGTCTTCGACGTCAGATGCCGAGACATTCGGAACTTTTGCCATCAACGCCTTCACGATCTGAGCTGACAGATCATCGGGACGAATCGATACGAGGGAACCCTTAGCGGCACGGCCGATCGGGCTACGGGCGGTTGCAACAATCACTGCTTCAGTCATGTCGTCACCTTAGTGATCAACGCGCCCTACAACCGCACCCGCAGGCAACCGCCTAGCCGCGGGTAATCCTCGCAGTTCAGCGGGTGTCCACAACGGTGAACGCCTCGGCATAAGAACCGTCAGCAAAACCGGCCACTCGAGCGGTGTCGGCGTTCCATTCCCTCACCCGCTCAACCATTCCCGATGGGTCTCGATGTTGGCTTTCATGGCATAAGAGCGCAGAGATCTTTCGGTCGATCTGAGAAGTGATTTCCACAAACTCGTCCGGCTCAGGATGGCCCATCACCCAAATCTCATCAACCGACCATGGCTCGAGGCCGTCAGTGAGAAGGTCTGTAAACGCGTACGGATTTCGAGCATCTGGATACACTGCAGCAATTGCTGACTGCGCAACCGCGAGATGATCAGGGTGGCTCGCATAAATCCGTCTGAGGTTCAGAGCAGGAGACTGGGTCAGTACCACCTGTGGGCGGTGCTGCCGGATCACTTTTGAGAGGTCGTGGCGGAGTTCGAGCCCTGATTCGACCTCGCCGTCCATCCATCCGAGGAAAACAAGATCGCTCACACCGACCATACGCGCCGCATTCGTCTGCTCTTCTCGACGAATCGACGCCATCTTTGGGCGGGGTATCGAATCGTCAAAACCCCCCGCCTGACCATCGGTGACGATGCAATACGTCACCGAGGCACCGCGGTCAGTGAGGTTCGCAATCGTTCCCGCAGCACCAAAATCAACATCGTCAGGGTGAGCGGTAATCACCAATGCGCGATCAATCTCGTCAAGGCTCAGCACGACCGACACACTAGAACCGATCTACGCTCCCGGCATGGACGAGGTGACCTTTCAACCACCGGCTGGGCTTCCCGATATCTCCGTGATGGAATTCTGGACAGCGCCACGGCCAGAACGCGACGAAGCATTTCGAGTGTTACGCGACACACCGGGGCTTCCGAAATATCCGGAGCGGTTTCTGGAGGGTTCACCATTTCCACCAGGACCCGGTTACCACGCCGTTACCCGCCACGAGGATGTATGGGCGGCAAGTAGAAACCCGGAGCTCTTCTGTTCTGGCCTCGGATCGAACATCACCGACCTCCCCCAAGAACTGAACGAGTTCTACGGATCGATGATCAACATGGACGACCCAAAGCATTTTCGTCTGCGGTCGATCGTGTCAAAAGGGTTCACTCCGAAACATGTGAGCGATCTCGAAGACATCATCAGGTCAAAGGCAAAAGAAATTGTCACTCGAATGGTGACGAACAACCCTGATGGAACTGCCGACTTCGTCGATCAATTCGCTGGTCCTCTCCCCCTCGAAATCATCTGCTCAATGATGGGTATCCCCGAATCTGACTACGCCTCAATCTTCGAGTGGACGAACACCATTCTCGGCGCGAGCGACCCCGAATTTGGTGGCACCTACGAACGACTTATGGAGGTATCGCTCGAGATCTTTGCGTATGCCCAAGAACTCGGCGAGCGGAGTCGATCGAACCCCGGTGACGACATCACTTCAGCACTTATGGCTGCCGAGGTCGATGGCGACCGGCTCTCGCCACAAGAGTTCGGATCATTCTTTATTCTCCTGGTCGTTGCCGGTAACGAAACGACTCGTAACGCCCTCACCCATGGCCTGCACGCACTCACCCACAATCCCGATCAGCGCGAACTCTGGTTTAGTGACTTTGACACTCATGCAAAGACAGCGGTCGAAGAAATCGTTCGGTACGCAACGCCGGTGATCCACTTCCGCCGGACGGTGACCGCTGATACTGAACTCGGTGGACAACAACTCTCCGAGGGCGACAAGGTCGTGCTTTTCTACTCGAGCGCGAACCGGGATGAGCGCGTATTCGAAGATGCTGACAAGTTTGTGGTGACGCGACCAACCCAGCCGACACAGGTTGGGTTCGGCGCGGGAGGTCCCCACTTTTGCCTTGGGGCAAATCTTGCTCGCCGCGAACTCATGATCGCATTTGAAGAACTGCACCAGGCACTTCCGAACCTTCGCAGCACAGGCGAACCGGACTATCTTCAAAGCAACTTCATCAACGGCATTAAGCGACTTCCTTGCGCATGGAACTAGACGACACGACCACACAGAATCTGTCGAATCCGATGCGTGTGCGCTGGGTTGATGCATTGACGACCGCCGGATGGTGTATCTGGCTTGCCTATCTCGGCATCATTGCAATCGAATTACGGCGCGCGTTCGCAATTACGACATCAAGTTTTGAAGATGGTGTTTGGGGTCAGCGCGTCGAGACGGTTTCGTTCGTCGCAATCCCTCAGAACAGCATTGTGCTCGTAGCTGCGGCGCTGTGCGTCGCACTCGCCAGCATCGTGTGGTCTGGCATACACCCTGACGACAAACCCCCACGCCAATCGCTTCAACGCCTTGCAACCGTGGTTGGCGGCGTCGCCATCGTCGTCATCGGCGTCGCTCTGCTCGGCATCGGTGGAATTCCATTTCGATATGCGGATCCTCTTGCGGATCTCGGTGCACTCGTCGGCCGTATCGCAGGAATTGCGGTCGCAGCATCATGTCTGCGCCTCACGCGACTCGCTGCCGACGATTAACGAACGGTCAGGCTCCACGGTCAGGTGCCGAGGTCACCTGCGATGAAGTGTCTTCGACATAAGAGCTCATAACGCACGACATCGCCAAACATTTTCTGCGCACCTGGGGCAACGGTGTCACCGACGACGACCGTCTCACCCTCGTAGACAATGAAGTCATTCACCACACGGGCATTGTGAGTAGCCCGACTTCCGCACCAGCAGCGGGCTTCAACCTGCAACGGCACACGATCGTCAGCCACCTCGAGCATGCGTTTCGTCCCATCGAAGAGAAGGCCACGGAAATCGGTGATCAACCCAAATGCATACACATCGACTTCCATTTCATCGACAACTCTTGCGAGTTGGTCGATCTGCTCAACGGTATAAAACTGAACTTCGTCACACACCATGTAGTGCAGTGGCCACTGCTTCAGAGCGAGCTCAAAAATGTCAAGTTCTGGTGACACATGAATTGCGGGAGCCGAAACGCCAAGTCGACTGG
>JAPOIQ010000038.1 GCA_029978815.1 bacterium | reverse complement strand
CGGCCTGGGACCATGTCTCGCTTACCATTTAGGCGTGGGATCCAATAGCTGTGGATGACGTCACGACTGGTGCCTCGCAGCAACACCTTCGTGTCTGCCGGAATCACCAACTGACCAGAAGTGATAATCGGGCTTGCCGCAACTTCTGACGGGGCGAAGCCACAAATCGTGCCGTCGGCACCGACCTCGTAGTCGTACTCCCACCACCACTGCTGACCTGTCACGTTGATCACACATTCGGTGTCATCAGTGTCGTTCAACGCCATCACGACACCCACTGTCGGGATTGCAATCGCAGCCAGAATGACCGCCGGAATCGCGATGAACAGGTATTCAAGCCATGCCTTACCGTGGGCCTGATCCGGGATTGCTTGGCCACGATCTCGATACTTGATGACGCAAAACGCAATGAAACCCATCACGATGACGCCGACAATGCCAGCGGTGAGGAAGATTGGCCACTGCAGGTCTTGGATCATTTGGGCATTTGGACCGGCCGGTTTCCAGGTGTCCTGAGGGGCATCGGATGCGCATCCGGCAAGCACGGTGGTCGCCGCTACTCCTGCAACCGTCGTCGCTACTCTGAAGCCGCGAGAACTCATGTTCTCAAGACTAGAAGTCGCGCGTTCAGAATTACAGATGGTGCGATAGTGAACCTTCTCGTGACTCATGGCACAATCACCTCAATCCGGTCGTCAAGCCCAGCGACCACGAATGCGTAGCCACCTGACTCTTCAACTGCGGGGTCAAAACTTGGCGCCGAGTAGTTCACGGTAAGCAGCTGAACGCCACCTTCTTCGACGAGCGCCGTGCAGATTCGAGCGGGAGAACCATCGACGTTGGCCATCTCTGCGATGAAGCGGCGTGGTTCTGCTGTCTCATTTCGGAACAAAATGTTGTTGGCATTTGAACGTGGCAACTGAATCATCCCGGTCTGTGGATCGTTCAAGCCAGGGCGGGTATACGAGAGACCGTCCTCGTCAAGGGTCACTTCTGCCGATGAGTTGGCCTTGCCAGCAACCGTTTGGCTTGCATGCTCGTCTGCTGAAATCTCTTCCTCGCCGCACTTATCGAGTTCCGCGTAGTGAGCTGTCGTGTGGTGCTCTTCAATTTCTCGCTCTCCGTTGAGCCCGGCGACCGCGCCTCCCGCAAGGAGCACGACGCTGACAACTGAGAAGATGCCGAACATCTTTGGTGCACTCAGCGATCTAGCCCGGCTGATCATTGTTCCGCCGATCAAGACGATCGTCGCCACAATTGAAAACGCAATGATTGTCGATGACTTGGTTGGAACGCCGAGCATGACCCGGCTGAACATGAAGACGATGAGGCCCAGACCGATTGCTGCTGCGACGGGCATCTCGGCGGTGTAGGCAAGGCGTCCTCGCACCTCTTGATTATGTGACGCATCCGACGAGGCACTTTCGGCCCAACCTTGCAGCAACCACTCAGCCGAAGCGGCGAGCACAATAACCAAACCAATAATGGTGAGCACTGCGTGAATCACAACGCCAAGAGCAATCAGGGCACCACCGACTGCAACGGCGATCGGCCAAACCGAAGAAGCGGGCTTTGGAGCTGCCGCTGCAGACCCTGAGAATTGGGCAACATCATCGGCGGCCACATTTGCATCACGGATGAACGCGTTGATTCCGGCGAGGAAGATAAGTCCTGCGGTCAGTGATACGAGCCCTACGGTGCCCATAATGCCGCCGGCAAGGATGCCGTACAGCAGCGTCCCGACCAGAGAAGCACCGCTTGCGCCGAAAAGCAGTTTTGAACCAGTGGTGAACATCAGACTTCTGTCCTCACTTCGTGACGTAGACGACGAACCAGACTGCTGAGTAAGCCGCAGCAGCGAAGTACCAATACAGAGCGTGAGCCGAGACGATCTCGGACTGCCAATCGCGGCCACCGAGAGTTCGGAACGCCGCAACAACCGTGAAGACGAGGCCGGCGATCACGATGGCCATCATGGTGCCAGTAAGAGCGTAAAACAGCGAGCCGTACACTCCCTCGGCGAGTTCAACCTCCATCTGGCTGTAGACAAACGCTTGAGCGTTGATAAACGCCAAAGCGAGAATTGCGACAACCGAAAGTGCGAGTGCTGTATGGCCGCGATCCTGGCGGCGAGCCGAGTACACCGCCCACTGGGCAAAGAAGCACAGTCCAAACAGCGTCATCAGCATGACGTTCGTCGCAACCTCAGGAATGATGTACTTCATCGGGAAACGTTCGCCAGCGTTCACCGCGTGCTGGCGTTCGAGCAACCACACGGCAAGCATTCCGCCAATCAAGGTGGTGCCTGCGAGCCCAGCAAGCGCGGAGCCAACCAGAAGTTGGCGGCGCGGAGCGGGGGCTGGTCCAGATGGAAGAGCGAGCGTCATGATGGGCTCCCTTGAGGGTTCTGGTCGAGTTCGGGCTCTGCCGAACGAACAGTGGCAAGTGCTACGTAGTTGTCTGCAGGAGCAGGTGATGCGGTTGACCATTCGACGGTGTGCGCACACCACGGGTTCGTCGTGCCATCTGCCGTGCCACCACGAGTAGCCCCCGCAAATGCGAGAACAGTCAATGCCATGATGGCGTAACCGACGAGGGTCAACGTTGAGAAAAGCGAGTTATCAGAGCCGGCAAGCCCGGCAATGACCGCTGGAACCCCAGCTAGGACGACTCCAAGCGCTCCGAGAAGTGCCAGAGGAAGCACCTTTTTCTCATCACGCTTCAAGCCAGAGAACTTCGGTGACCAGAACACGAGACCACCCATTGAACCGACAGCAGCGGCGAGGCAGACGATCGCTACTGAGCCTTCCACAGCTGCTGTTCCCGAAAGCTCGAGATCGACTACTTGGAGTAGCACTCCGACAACAGCCCCGAGCAGGAACAACAGAGTCGCTAGAAGGCCGAACAACATCGGGCTCAAAATCCTTGGTTTCGCCGAACTTGAGCCGTCTGGCTTCGCAACGAGCGGGGCGGTTAGCAACGTCACAACAATTCCGAGCAGCGGAAGGCCAACGAAGAAAGCCATCACAACGAGAGACTTCACGACATCTTGTCCTGCGGCAGAAAAGTCGACAGGGAAGTCGTTCTGCATCGTTACACCAGAGAACGCAGCAACACCGACGAGCGCTGAACCAGCGAAGACAACCTGGCGCATTGGATGCCGGCGACTCACTGAAACTGGCAGAAGTTCTGCGAATACACCCAACACCGGGATGGCATAGATATACACGACTGGTGCCGAGAAGAATCGTGGAATCCAGTCTGCCAAGGCATCTGAAGTGCCGAAAGCGAGCGCCGAATTTCGATGGTCAATGAAGAGATAGATCGTAAGACCGACCAAGACGGGAGCCGTGATAATCAGCGCGATTGCTTGAACTAAGGCCGTCCAAGTGAAAAACGGAACGCGACGCATCGTGATACCGGGTGCGCGTGAGGTGAAGACGGTCGTGGCGACACTGATTGCTGCTGCAACGACGCCCACCATCATGAGAGCCATCGATGCGAGCGAAAGGTCAACCATGTCGCTATCTGACCCGCCAATGCCGCCGCCATTCACAATTGCGACAATGAGGAGCACAGCGCCAGCAAGCCACATATAAAAACCGAGTAGAGCCAGACGAGCAAATGCAATCGCTCGTGCACCTACTTGCATCGGAGCAACTGCAACGCTGAGGCCGAGCGTCAACGGAAGTGCCACCATCAGAGCGAGACCGAAGTGATGAAGTTGCGCTAGCTGACCGAGTTGTTCGCCGGTAAAGACCCCGAGATCGGCAACCACCTCGAGCGAACGAAGGATTGCAACAACCGAGACAGCGACAAGACCAAGCAGACCAAAGCCGGTGAAGAGGCGACCGATCTTCTTGTGATCAGTTGAAGTTGACCAATCGGCGACAGCGCCAACTGTCGTGCCAATTCGACCATCTGAGAGCAGCGCCGAACCCGCTCCAGCTCCAGTTCCCGATTGTTCCATCGTCGTCATCTCAGTTCTGACTCACTTCTTCTTTAGGTGCGCCCGCGGCGGAACACACCTCTTTCGAAACTACCGTCTTGAAGACTACCTCGGAGAGTCCTCTGCCGCCGAAATCATCGTGATTGCTGAACGGCCAGGTCTCACACCAAGACGTCGACCGTCAGGGCTGCAAATAGCAAGGTGATGTAGGTGATGGAAAAGCCAAACAGCCTCATCGATGCCGATTCAGAAGGGTTTTTGCCAAGACGGATCGTGCCGAACAAGAACGCAACGCCGAGAACAACCGCTGAAACGAGATAGACGACGCCGAGATCGCTCGAAACGATCCACACGAGCAGGCTCGAAATCACCAACGCAACCGTGTGAGCAATCATCTGGGCGTGAGCAGCCCTAAAAGGAACAATCGCCGGCAACATCGGCACATTCGCCGACCGATAGTCGTCGGCGTACCGAAGCGCGAGTGCCCAGAAATGGGGAGGTGTCCAAAAGAAAATGACTGCGAAAAGAATAAAAGGGACAATTGACAGACTGTTTGTCACTGCGGCCCACCCGACGAGAACGGGTACCGCTCCCGCCGCCCCGCCGATCACGATGTTCTGTCGACTCGTCCGCTTTAGCCACAGCGTGTAGACCCCGATATAGAACGCAGTCGCCGAAAGAGCCAACACTGCCGACAGTAAATTGGCTGACGCCCAGAGGACAGCAAACGCAACGATCTCAAGCACCACTGCAAAAAGAAGCGCTTCATTCGGCTTCACCACGCCGGTGACGAGTGGCCGACGACGTGTGCGCTCCATCAACGCGTCAATGTCTCGATCGATATACATGTTGATCGTGTTGGCTCCGCCAGCCGCAAGCGCCCCTCCGGCCAACGTCAAGATGACGAGCCAAGTTGAGGGCCAGCCATTTTGAGCGAGCACCATCGTCGGCACCGTCGTAATAAGAAGTAGTTCAATAATTCGAGGTTTCGTGAGCGCAATAAACGCGCCGACTCGGCTGCGGGGTTCACGGCTTCCGTGAACAACTCCACCGGGCGCCATACGCGAAGGCACGAGAGGGCGACTACCGATGGACATGTGGCCATCGTACGACCCTGCAGATGCACCGGCCAACGCCATCAGGCAGACTGTTGATGTGACATGTTCGTCGCACACACATTCGGCCTCAACCGACACGATGACTTCGCCCGAGGTGGACGTCACTGAAAGCGTTGGGTACGAACGCGACTGGATCGTGATTGTCTGGAACGATCCTGTCAATCTCATGAGTTACGTCACGTACGTGTTGCAGAAACTTTTTGGTTATTCGACCGAGAAAGCAACCGAACTCATGCTGGCTGTTCACCATGAAGGCCGGGCGAACGTCGCAAATGGAAATCGAGAACAATGCGAGATGCATGTCTTTAGACTCCACGAGCACGGTCTGTGGGCCACGCTTGAAGAGGGCAACTGATGGGACTCCGGCGCAAACCGCCCGTCCAACGCAGAGATATTGATTCGTGGACTGTGCGCCTCGAGGTGGACGAACGAGAAGTCCTCTCGACGGTGATGAGACAACTTGACGAACTCATAGAACATGCCGAAACCGGAGCTGAGTTGAGCGTCGTCAACCGGCTATTTCCTCCGGCATTTACACACCATGAATCTGAGCACGAGGAACTTGATCTCGAATATCAGCGACTCATGCGGGAGGAACTCATTACCTCACGCCGAACCGCCATCACTGCAGTGATCACCGCTTTTGAGACCGCTGAAGGCAACTCCATCGAAATGAACCAAGAAGATCTCACCTCATTCCTCCAGACCTTGAACGCGCTTCGGGTAACCCTGGCAAGCGCTCTCAGCATTATCGATGATGACTCCGCAGCCGTCGCCGACGAACAATCTGAGGCCAGCCCTGAACACCATCTCTACATGTGGTCGGGGTGGATGCTGGAGTGGGTTGTGAACGCCCTTGCGGAAACACTGCCGGTTGAGGGTGGAACGTCCTGAAGAGGGTGCTAACGTAACGTCGCCTTCAGCGAGATGAGGTACAAGCCCCCATCGTCTAGCGGCCTAGGACATCACCCTTTCAAGGTGACGGCACGGGTTCGAATCCCGTTGGGGGTGCTAGGTTTATATAGAACTCCTGGTCCCGTGGTGAAGTTGGAGTTCACGCCGGCCTGTCAAGCCGGAGGTCGCGGGTTCGAGTCCCGTCGGGACCGCTCGGGGCTGCCATACGGCAGCCTCGTTGCGTATGCGGAGCGGCGCATTGCTGTACTGCATACAACGGTCGAGTAGCTCAGTTGGCAGAGCGTCCGCCTGAAAAGCGGAAGGTCACCGGATCGACGCCGGTCTCGACCACTACAGGCGCCTTCGGGCGCCTGTTGTCGTTCTAGAAGACACCCCGTTTGGAATGACTCAGGTGCCTGGGTCGAATCCAAGATCGGACGCGGTGAGCAACGGCTGGTAGTCGATACCTGCTGCCGAACACAGGTCGGCACAGGTTGTGCCCCGGTCGACAATGACGCTTGCGAGCACCACCGAGGCACCAAAGGCCTGAACGACCTCGACCGCCTCAAGCAAGCTCGTGCCTCGAGTTGTCGTGTCCTCGACGATGACGACAACGTCGTCCGCCATAAGAGCTCCTGCAAGCCGACCGGTCACGCCATGATCCTTGGCTTCTTTGCGAACACTGAAGCTTCTCAACATCCGCCCTTTGGTCGCTGCCACCGCAGCTACTCCAAATGCCACTGGGTCTGCTCCCATGGTCAGACCGCCGATGGCGGTGACCTCGCTCGGAAGCACCTCGATCAGAGCCTCGGCAACGAGCAGGATTCCATCAGGCCGGCATGCCGTCTGCTTGGTGTCAAGAAACCATGAACTTTTTGCCCCGCTCTTCAACGTGAACTCACCACGTTTCACCGAATGCGTCAGCACGTGCTCTCGTAACGCAGCACGAGACGGAGAGAGATCAGGAAGTTCTGTCACACCTCCGAGGTTACGTGGCCGTATCCCACCCTCTATGTTCAGGGACGTGACAACAACCCCACTCACTCCATACCGAATTTTTACCGAGCCTCAGCAAGGTGCGACCTACGACGATCTTCTTGCTGTTGCCTTACGCGCCGAGTCACTCGGATTCGGAGCCTTTTTTCGCTCGGACCACTACCTAAAGATGGGCTCAGTAAGTGGCGAACCTGGCCCGAGCGATGCCTGGGTCACCCTCGGCGGACTCGCAAGAGACACGACAAGCATTCGGCTTGGCACCCTCGTTACCGCAGCAACATTCAGGCATCCGGGCCCCCTCGCCATATCGGTAGCCAATGTCGATCAGATGTCAGGAGGAAGAGTTGAGCTCGGACTTGGCGCCGGTTGGTACGAGGCCGAGCACTCGGCCTACGGAATCCCATTCCCGGCACTTGGCGAACGATTTGATCGTTTCACCGAGCAGCTTGCGATCATTGATGGAATGTGGCGGACGCCTGTTGGTGAAACGTTCTCGTATTCGGGCGATCATTGGTCACTTACCGATTCACCTGCACTTCCAAAGCCCGTGCAGTCCGGAGGAATCCCGATCATCATTGGAGGTCGCGGGCCGAAGCGGACACCAGCCCTGACCGCTGCATACGCCACTGAGTTCAACATGCCGTTTACCGACCTCGACACGTTTGCGTCGCAAACAACCGTCGTTCGTGGAGCGTGTGAGGCAATCGGACGCGCAGCAGACGACCTCACCTTGTCAGCGGCTCTCGTCGTCTGTGTCGGCAGGAGCGAAGACGAATACAAGCGGCGGGCAGGAGCAATTGGGCGCGAACCTGACGAGCTTCGCCAGAACGGTGCTGCGGGAACCACAGAGCAGTTCGTCGAAACGGTGAGCAAATGGCGCGAGGCCGGAGCTGAGCGTCTCTACCTTCAGGTCCTCGACCTTGCAGACCTCGAACATCTAGACCTCATTGCCTCATTGCTTGGGTAGCCAGTACGCTTATAGCACAATCTCCGGCTGAGGCAACGCGCAACCAACGCGCCTCGAAACTTATTCG
>JAPOIQ010000351.1 GCA_029978815.1 bacterium | reverse complement strand
AGTGCAATATTGATTGCCGCTTGACGTTGCGCTTCCATATCTGAACCAAGTTTCACTTTGAGGTCGACGTCATCGCCCCACTCCATCATGAAATCGTCATCAGTTCTTGAGAAAATCGTCTCGATTTCTAATGATGCTTCGGTGACGTAGTCCTCCCGGTACACGTTGGAGTCGGCATCGTTTGGGGTGAAACGGAAATATTGCGTCGATTCACCTAACGTCCATGCTCGCTTGAGGTACGGAAGAAGATCTTCGTTGAATCGAACTCGTGACTCTGAGCCGAGTGCTCCTCGGGGAAGGTCCGTCGCACGATAGTTTTGCCATGCCCGATTGGCCCATAGCAGCGCAATGTCAGCGACTTTGCCGTCGTCATCGAGAATGACGGTGTGAGCCGCAATGGGGCGCGACAGGCGTTCAACTGCAGCCCGAACAGCCATCAACCTTGAGTGTGCGAACTCTGGCAGCTGGTTGACCGTAAGTTGACCTGCAGGGCGATACACCCATAAACCGACACGCTTTCCGCCGCTTACTGGGCGCACGTAGTAGTCACGCAAATATGCCTGTCCGTCGAGGTAAAACGGGTCGCCGTTGACGTCGGCTCCCTCGGCATAAATTTCTCTGGTTCGCCGATCAAAGGAATCCCAATCCTCGTCAAGGAAATGCTGCCGGACATGAACTCGAATGTCGGCTAACGCAAGGTCGCGTTGTGGTTGTTTGTTCCCAAACGTTGGGATACGCCCATTGAAACCCGACAGGAACATGTCAGCGAATGCCTGGTTCATTTGAATGATCCGGGTTGGGGGCCCGTCATCTTCAATGCTGACAACAAGCACAGGCCCTGAGGTTTCAGCAACCATCCCTAACAGTGTTTGATCTCGAGCAGTTTCAATGATGAGGTTGTTGGGAAGAAGCCGCCATTCAACTTCTTTGAGAATTCCTCCACGAACTCGGCTGTCCCCAGCGCCCGAATTGAAAAGCTGGGTTGCGGAGCCGTGGGCGCGTGCTCGTTGTAGCAACGCTTTTAGACCGTCCCAGTCGGTATAGACGTCGCTGGCTTTTGAGCCATGTTCTACGGGAAACGATCGGGCTGCCTGCCATTCGTTGTTCGTGGCAAGAATCTCAGCGTCGTCAAGCAAGCCGTCATCGCTTGGAACGGGCCGAAGCAGCGCCGAAGCGGTGCGCGATCCTGCATATAACATCGAGAAAACTCGGAGCGATTCCTCAATGCCGAGCTCAGAAAACCGCTTGGCACCGCCAAGTATCTCGGCTTTGGCAATGTGCTCGTCAGAGCGGCTGATGACGCTCATCATCACACCTCACAATGATGAGGCAAGCGCCGGGCTTGATGCCCGTTGACGCCACACCCTTGAAGCAAGTTGCGTTCGTGATTCAACTTCAAGTTTCCGGTAAATCGATGTCAGATGGTTCCGAATCGTTGAGCATGCAACGTTGAGTTCTTCAGCAATTGCGGTGTCTGAAAGGCCATCAGCAACCAATTGAGCAATGGCGTTTTCGCGTTCGGTGAACTCGGCTGGGTTGTATCCACCAGCGTTTTCAATGTCACGTGCTGCTTCACGAGCAACAGAGAGCGTGAGCGACGAGAAACCGTTTGAAGCAGCTTCAATTGCGGCCGCAAGTGGCTCAATATCAAGTGATTTCTCGAGAAATGCGTTGACAACACCGGTGTCAAACGCAGCGAGAATCGACTGCGGTGATGCAAACGATGTGAGAACTACGCACGGAATGTCTTTTTCTTCGTTTGCCACGTATTCGGCGAACTGCAATCCTGACTCGTCTTGTAGACGAAGGTCGACGACGGCAACCGACGGCGACTTCTCTTCAGTGATGGCGATCGCTTCATCAACTGTTGCGGCTTCCCACACCTCACAGTCCGGAAACGCCGTTTCAAGGCTTCCTCGAATACCAGTCCTGACTAAAGGGTGGTCGTCGAGGATCAAAATGTTGTGCTGCATATCATCCTCCGTGATGATCGTTGTTGATGTCACTTCTGTGCGACATCTCTGTGCTCTGAGAGCAATTACGACCACCAGTGTCGAATGATCTTCGCT
>JAPOIQ010000383.1 GCA_029978815.1 bacterium | reverse complement strand
GTAGACAAGCGATCCATCGCTTCCTTCAACCTCATAGAGATTCAACGCTCTCATCTCGACGTCGCCCGAAAACAGCGTTGCGAACACGTCATCAATTGTTGATATCGAGTCGACCTCGCGCTCAATCACCGGTGACGGTCGCTCGTTTGCGAGCGCTACAAGACTCGCCCACACCGAAAGGTGAAGGTCGGCACCAACTTCATACGGGAATTCACCATCGCTGGCGAGCAACTCCGTTGCCTCGGCGACGGTGGCGCTCGACCTCCCCTGCAGCCATGATGCTTCGCTTCTCAACACCACAGATTGCGGCAGGTCGAGGGCAACCTCACCTTCTAGGTTCAGCAACACGTTCAGCTCTGAGGCAGACACCACCTCAATGAAGTCGAAGGTCAACCCAGTGATTGATTCTGCATCGAGCACAAAGAACGTTGTCTCAGCCGACTCCAGCGCGTCACGGAGCGGGATGACCGAATCAGCGCGCCCCGATGAGATATCTGCGGCACCTTCAAAGGGGACGATCACGCCTCCCAATCCAGAGGGGTCAATCACGATGAGCACTGCCGATTGCAGCGCCCCTGTGTCGTCAGTGATTCCGACAAATGCAGTCGTCGTATCGGGTAGCGCTACCGACACAGCAGAACGTTCATCACCCGCTTCGGAACCAATCGTTGACGAAGCCAGGGTGCGTGCACCTACGACGGCGAGTAGCACTGCAAGCACAAACGTCACCCCAACCGCGAGAGCTGCGCGTTGGGTGTACCGCCGGCGAAGTTCCGCAGAAGCAGTCACCGATCGCCCTCTGCATACATCGAACGTTTGGCGATCTCGGAACGCACCTGGGTCGTCACCAGAAAATCAAGTGGCCGCCCATCTCGAACACGCTCTCGTAGATCACTACTCGATACCTCGAGGTGCGGTACCTCCACTCGAACCCACTTCCCGAACGCCAGAGTCGGCAACTCGGCGGCAACTCCTGGTCGGTCGACCACCACCAATGTCGAGAGCTCAGCTACTCGCTCGTGACGCTCCCAGGTCAACAACCCATTTGCGGCGTCGGCCCCCAAAATCGTGAACAGTTCAACGGAATCGTCATCTGCAAGAAGTTTCTCGAGGGTGTCTGCCGTATACGACGCCCCGCCTAAGGCCAGTTCGATCGCACTTGCCGATAACCCTGGAATGTCCTCTACGGCAGCCTCAACGAGCGCCAGGCGATCAGCGGCAGGAGAAATCACCCGTGTGTCACGCTTTTGCCAAGGGTCGTTGGCCACCATCAACAACACCTCATCGAGTGCAAGTTCATGCAGCACGTTGATCGCAACAACAAGATGACCAACATGAGGGGGGTCAAAGGTTCCACCGAACACGCCAATCTTTCGTGGCTGGTTCGACGATTGAGACATCCCTCCGAGCCTAGAAGCCCCTTACCGCCATTTCGCGTTCTTCGCTTCGTTGGGACTTGACAAGTGTGTTACAGTCGAACTTCGGCCAAATAGCGCACGTCGCTACCGCAGCCCACAACATACCCCCTAACCCCCGTTCGCTCTCGATCTGATGCGTCACCCTGCGTGCCGCTGCACGGCCTTGAACAGACGGAGCCAGCCTGATTTCACGGATTTCCATGTCATTGGTCTGGGAATACAAGCGAAATATAGCGAGTTGGAAAACACATATGAACGATTCAATTGGTCTCTATCTGAAT
>JAPOIQ010000215.1 GCA_029978815.1 bacterium | reverse complement strand
TGCTGGCGCACCATTACGTCGTTCGATCCTCGATATCGATCGTGATCGCGATGCGGAAACTGCGCGCCGCCGGCTTGACATACCTGATGGCCGACAGATCGTCGTCGTGATGGGCGGCTCTTTGGGCTCGGGCATTCTCAACGATGCGGTTCATCGGTTCCTGCAGAACAATTTGTCGCGGTCAGATCTTGCAATTGTTCACATTGCGGGAAAACAGCGGGTAACCGGGCCCGATGTGATTGATGGATCCGACTCGATCTGGTATCGACGCAGTGAATTTTCTGCTCGCGCGGAGGACCTGTACGCCGCTGCGGACCTCTTCGTTGGTCGTGGGGGCGCAAGCACGGTGCATGAGGTTGCCGCCACTGGAACCCCTGCAATTCTCGTTCCGTGGTCAGGAGCTGCAGACGATCACCAAACTGCGAATGTGCGGTGGCTGTCCGACAGAGACGGAGCTGTTCTTGTTGATGACAACGATTCGGAGGCCATTGTCTCTGCAATGGAACTGTTGATTGATGACCGAGAGCGACGAAGCGTTTTGTGTGAGAGCGCGCGCCAAATTGGTGAGGTTCACCATGAAGGCAACATTTCGCAACTCATTCTCGACGCCGTCAATAAGTTCTGAGCACATACGCCTTGGGTCAGTGGTGCCAACTTAGAGGCACCTGAGCGTCGTAGCCTGACAACGTGTCGATGTTGAGCAGCCCCGATCCGTTGGCAGAGGTTTTCCCGCGCCAAGAGGTCGCTTGGGAACTGAATTCTCCTCGACGGGTTCACCTTGTCGGAGTCGGAGGACCCGGCATGAGTGCGATCGCAATCGCTCTCGCGGAGATGGGTCACTCGGTGTCTGGAAGCGATATCCGCGAACGCCAGATTCTTGATCGTCTTCGGGCCAGCGGGGTCACGGTGCATATCGGACATCATCGTCAGCATGTTCACGACGTCGATGTCGTGACGTATTCGACGGCAATACCGGCCGACATCAATGAGCTTGATGAGGCTCGAAAACGCGGGATTCCGACTGTTCACCGGTCCGAGGTACTTGGTGCGATCTGTAGGCAGACGAATGCCTACGGTGTCGCAGGGACCCACGGCAAAACGACGACCTCCTCGATGTTGATGCTGATTCTTGCTGCAGCAGGCCGTGAGCCGGGGTTCGTGATCGGCGGTGATGTCGCAGATCTTGGAACAGGAGCAAGATGGTCTGATTCTGGGGCATTCGTCGTGGAGGCTGATGAGAGCGACGGCACCCACTTGCGTTTGCCGCTCGCCGGTTCGGTGCTCACGAATATCGATGTTGACCATCTAGATAATTACGGGACGTTCGAGGCGATTGTTGAGGGGTTTGATAGGTATGTCGACGCCGTTGAAGGGCCGGTCGTCGTTGGTATCGATTGTGAAGTCGCTCGGGGACTCGCTGCGAGCCGGCCGGCGGTGACATTTGGAACGATTAAGGGCTCTGACTACCAAGCCGTCGACATCACGCCGCAACGAACGGGTAACACCTTCACCGTCGAGCGGCACGGCGAAGCAATTGCCCGTGTTGAGCTTCCGCTCCGCGGACGACACAACGTTTTGAACGCCACGGCAGCGCTCGCCCTCGCAGTCGAACTTGGCGTCGAGCCGTCTATCGCTGCAGATGCCTTAGGAACATTTGGCGGAGTAGCTCGACGGTTTGATGTGCGCGGCATCGTCGATGGCACGACATTGGTGGATGACTACGCCCATCTCCCTGCAGAAATTGAAGCGGTTCTTGCATCCACAAGAGAATCATCGGCCGACTGGTCGCGCGTAGTGGCCGTGTTTCAGCCAAATCGATTTAACCGAATGTCAGAAATTTCTGATCAGTACGCCAGAAGCTTCCGTGATGCGGATGTTGTCGTCATCACTGACATTTACTCGTCGGGCACCCAACCCATACCTGGCGTCACCGGGAAGCTTGTGGTGAATGCGATTCTCGAGGCTCAACCTCATTCGAGAGTGGTATGGATGCCGAAGCGCGAATCTCTCGTGAAGTTTCTTGCGGGCGAACTTCGATCAGGTGACCTGTGCCTCTCGATGGGGTGTGGAGACATCGCAACACTTCCCGATGAGTTGCTGATGGCGAGAGGAGTTCGGCAAGAAAGTGATCCTCAGTGACACAATCCGAATGGACCGTTGACGACATCATTTCTGGTGTTTACGAGTTCTCGGCAGACCTTGCGCGCAGGATTCAACGCGATGCTCCGTTCGGTCGGCTAACGACATACCGGGTCGGGGGGAGCGCAACCTGCGCGGTTGAAGTGCAGTCGGTGGAAGATCTGATTCATCTCGGAAGGGTGGCGAACACATGTGGAGCGCCAGTATGTGTGCTCGGGCGTGGATCCAACACGCTGGTTGCCGACGCCGGGTGGAATGGTGTCGTCGTCAGTCTTGGTGAATTCGCTGATTGGGTTCATATCGAAGAGGTTGAATTGAGCCCCGGAGAGGGCGCCGTTGTCGAGGTGGGCGGAGCGGTAGCGCTGCCTGTTCTCGCTCGACGAATGGCAGCACTTGGAGTTGCAGGACTCGAGTGGATGGTGGGCGTCCCGGGCTCTGTTGGCGGCGCAGTTCGGATGAATGCGGGTGGTCACGGAGCCGATATATCGGACAGTCTGATTGATGTTGAAGTTGTTGATATGCGGTGGGGTAGATCAGAGCGATGGGGGCCAGAAAAGTTACAACTGAACTTTCGGTCGTCGGCGCTTGAGAATCATCATGTTGTCGTGTCGGCACGTCTGCAGGTGTCGGTCAGTGAACCACACAAGGTGTTGCAGCGCGTCGACGAAATTGTTCGTTGGCGTCGACAGCATCAGCCTGGAGGTCAAAATTGTGGTTCGGTGTTCGTGAACCCAGTTCCTGGTGAAGTCAGTGCAGGTGAACTCATTGACAATCTCGGTTTGAGGGGCTTTCGCATTGGTTCAGCCGAGGTTTCACAAAAGCATGCCAATTTTATTCAGGCTGACAGCGACGGCTCCGCTGACGATGTTCTTGGTGTGATGGGCGTTGTCCGGGAGCGAGTTCGTGAAGCAACAGGTTTCGACTTGCGGTCTGAGGTGCGACTCCTCGGTTTCGATGAACCTGTCAGCGAGGGACTTCAAGGGTGACACCGTCACGAGGTGCATGATCGCTAGCGTCATCATCGATGGATTCCAAAGAGCAGCGTCCGGGTCGGTCGATTGACCCAGGTCTTCCGCGCAGGGTTTCCATTTCCGACGGAGGTGGGCCCGACGCGGTCTATGTTGACGGCGATGTAAGCGCAACATCTGGCTCTCGGCGACGGGTGCTCATCATCGATGACGGAGATGACCGCCGGTCATCAGGATCACCAACGTCGTCGTCTAGGCGGCCGATGGATGGCCGGGTTCGGGCCCGTCGGGCAGCGGTTCGAAGGGCATTGGGTCGTCGACGTCTGGTTCGGTTGGTTGCGGCAATTTTTGCGGTCATCGTGGCGGTTGTTGTTCTCGCCCTTCTCGGGTCATCGTGGTTTGGTGTTCGGTCATCCG
>JAPOIQ010000304.1 GCA_029978815.1 bacterium | reverse complement strand
GCGATGAGCGCGGTGAGAGAAGTGATCACCTTGCTGAGTGAGGCAAGCCGAAATGGAAGTGATGAGTCACCGGTCGATGCGAATGTCGTTGGGGTCTGTTGGTCTCGTGCGGTCACGATGGCCGCAGCGCAATTGGGCACCGGCCACGTGGTGACTCGGTCCAAGGCGCCCATGATGATCAGGAATTGGCTGCGGGGAGCGAATCCCGGATGGATTCGGCTGTTCGAAAGGCGAGTTCAAGCCCTTGGCGAGCGTTGAGTCGAGGGTCGCAGATCGTTTCGTAGCGGTTGTCGAGATCACTATCGGTGAGGGCATCGACTCCGCCGAGACATTCGGTGACATCGTCTCCCGTGAGTTCGACGTGGATTCCTCCCGGCCAGGTTCCCTCGGCTCGGTGTGCTCGGACAAACCCTTCAATTTCTGCGATGACGGCATCAAAATGTCGGGTCTTTCGTCCGCCTTCTGCGGTGAAGGTATTGCCGTGCATTGGGTCACATGCCCAGACGACAGGGTGTCCGGCTTCTTTTACGGCCCTCAACAGTGGGCGAAGGCGGTCTTCAATGATCTCAGCCCCCATCCTGGTGATGAGAGTGAGGCGGCCGGGGATCATTGCAGGGTTGAGTGCTTCGCAGAGCGCAATCACTTCATCACCGGTCATCGATGGCCCGACCTTGCAGCCAATTGGGTTGCTGACACCACGCAGGAATTCGATGTGTGCTCCGTCGAGATCTCGGGTGCGCTCGCCGATCAACAGCATGTGCGCCGAGCAGTCGTACCAGTTGCCACTAGTTGAGTCGCGTCGAGTGAGTGCTTCTTCATAGCCGAGGAGGAGTGCCTCGTGACTCGTCCACACGTCGACCTCGCGAAGGTTGCTGTTCGTATCGGTGTCCATTCCGATCGCACTCATAAAACGCAGCGCTCGGTCAATCTCTGTCGCCATATTGTCGTAGCGACGACCCTCATCGCTCGAGGCTACGAATTCTTGGTTCCAAGAATGAACGCGATCGAGAGCGGCGAATCCGCCTTTGGTGAAGGCCCGAACGAGGTTCAGTGTCGATGCTGACTGGTGATATGCCTGAACGAGGCGATCGGGGTTTGGAATACGAGCAGCTTCGGTGGCTGTTTGGTCGTTGACGATGTGACCACGGAATGATGGCAATTCAAGATCGCCAACTTTCTCGGTGTCTGAAGAGCGTGGTTTCGCAAATTGACCGGCGATTCGCCCGACTTTGACGACGGGTACGCCCATTGAATAGGTGAGCACGACAGCCATCTGAAGAATGACCCGAAGTTTTTCTCTGATGATGTCAGCGGAGAACTCCTCAAAGCTCTCGGCGCAGTCACCTGCTTGCAGGAGAAATGCGTTTCCTGCTGCGACCTTTGCAAGGTTGGCCTGGAGTGATCTGGCTTCTCCTGCAAACACGAGCGGCGGCATTGACGCAATACTCTTCAGCGCGCGGTCGTACGCAGCCTCATCGGGCCAAGCAGGCTGCTGCTTGATCGGATGTTCTTTCCACGAGGACGGGCTCCACTGCTGCGGCATATGAAAAATGCTACCGGTGCCTACTTGATGTTGAGCCTGTACGCGAAGAAGCGGCCGGGATACCCGACCGCTTCTTCAAGAGTTATCTGTGGCGCTGGGCGCCTGTTATCAGACGCTGAGAATGTCGCCTGCGTCGTCGCGAAGGCCTGCAACTGCACGACTCACGAGACGGCGAGCAGCCTCTGCGGTCACTCCGAGGCTTTCGCCAACTTCGCGGAAGCTCTTACGCTCACCGTCGAGAAGTCCGAAACGTGCCTCGACGGCGTAACGAGCACGCGGCTCTAAGGTGCCGAGGAGTTCTCCGAGAAGATCGCTCTCGACGCCAACCATCACTGCATCTTCTGGAGTGGGGTCGCCATTGGCCATGAGGTCACCGAGAGTTGCGTCTCCGTCGTCACCCACTGTCTTGTCGAGGCTGACTGGGGTGGTGAGGCGGTGCAATTCTGCGTTGGTCTGGTCGAGCGTCTCGCCGTCACCAGAGGCCTGACGGAGTGCCGCACGAAGGCTTGCCGAACGGTCTCCAGGAATTCGAATGAGGCTTGCTTTCTGGTCGAGCGCACGACCGATTGCCTGGCGAATCCAGAAAGTGGCATAGGTCGAGAACTTGAAACCGCGGCGCCAGTCGAACTTGTCAACGGCGTGCTCGAGACCGAGGTTGCCCTCTTGAATCAGGTCAAGGAGGTCCATACCCTGGGGAAGTGGGTAGCGGCGTGCAATTGACACCACAAGGCGAAGGTTCGAGCGGATGAAGCGATCTTTCGCATGGGCGGCCTTTGCCACCTTTGCTTTGAGGTCGGCGCTTCGCTTGCCGGCGTCGAGTTTTTCTTGAGCCTCACGGCCTTCTTCGATGAGGCGTGAAAGTTCGCGCTCATCTTCGGCAGTGAGCAACGGCACCTTGCCAATGTCATTC
>JAPOIQ010000306.1 GCA_029978815.1 bacterium | reverse complement strand
CTTCTTGCGATGTGATGCGACGTTCACGAGAACCTTGTCACCTTCGTAGTCGAACCACATTGGAGTGAGGTTTGGCCGGCCTGAGGGCCCCATCACTGCCATAACACAGGCATAGGGCTTATCCATAAGTTGCTTGTAGGTCGGATCCAGATCACTGATTGATGTGATTTGCTCGCGATCACCGACTCCGAACTGACCCGCTTTGAGACCCTCAGAGACATCGATGAATTTGCTGACGTTAACCATGGTGAACCCCCATTCACTTGTCGAGTTATCCCACATTAGACCGCAAGACGCTGAGGGAATTCCAGTCGTATGAGTGCGCAGCCCCAGAGAACAGCGATCGACTTAGCCGCGGCTCACTTGCAAAATGTGTTCGTACTCACTCGCATCGAGTCTGACGTCGATGAGGTGCGGCCGGCCTGATTCGACAGCGAGTTGGAACGCGGACGTGAGTTGGTCGGTATGGGTAACAACCGTTGCGTTCATTCCGACTGCCTGGGCAACCCCAGCGAAGTCTGATGCGCCGTATGCAACAGCCTGCGCGCCTCCCTGAGCCTCTTTTTGCTTGAGGCGAATAAGGGTGAGTTCTGAGTCATTGAATACGGCGACGCATACAGGGAGCTGAAGTCGCTGAAGCGTTTCGAGTTCTGACAGTGCCATGTGGAGCCCGCCATCTCCAGTGAATGCAATGACGGGTCGCGCGGGTTCGCCAAGTGCAGCACCAATTGCCGCTGGAAGCGCGTAGCCCATGGTGGCAAGCCCGTTCGAGATGAACACCTGTTTCGTTCGAGTCGTCGGCCAGAACGGCATGACCGCAAGGAAATGCGCGCCGGCATCAACTGTCACGATTGTTTCCTCTGGCATGACCTCAGCTGCCGAGCGGACAAGATCGACTGGTCCGAGTGGACGCGATGCGTCGGCGAGACGAGATCGGAGACCTGCGAGATATTGGGTTGCATCTCGGCTGTCGGTCGACCTCGATGGCAGAACTTCACTGGGGTGACCGATGTACGTCATCGAAACCTGAATCAGAGAATGAGTGATTGGAAAGCTGTCGATTGAGACAACGTCGCAGGAGTACGACCATGCTCCCGGCAACGGTTCAACATCATCAAAGCCAATGAGGATGACGAGATCTGCGTCGTTGAGTACCTCGCGTTCTGGGGTGGCATTGGTGAACATGCCGGCAAGAAGCGGGTGCCCCTCTGGAAGAATTCCTGCTCCTTGGTACGTAGTAAGAGTTGGTGCAGCGAACCTCTCTAGTGCCTGCCGACAGTCACTTGGCGCCTGGGAGCCGCAGATCACTACCGGTGATGAGCTCTGGGCAAGCCGTTCTTGCAGTTCCTCCGCACCAACAGCAGTCGTTGACAGAACGTGATCTTTTGGTTGATCAATGTCGGTTGTCGAATTTGCATCGAGGTCAAGGTGAACGGCCCCAGCGAGCGGGCCTTTTGCTGTTGCAATCAGATCGGTGAGTTGCTGATCTGTGACGTCATTGCCGATTCTTGCGGTTCTTAGGGTGACGGCACGCATGAGCGCACGTTGGTCGAACCGCTGGTGGCCAGTGGTCGCTCGGGCTGCGTCTGGTACGCAGTCGGTGATGACAAGTAACGGCGCCCTGTCAAGGGTTGCATGTGCGGCGCCGTTGACAACTGACGCTGCTCCGGGACCTCGAGTAACGATGACTGCGGACACGGTGTTCGTTGCCACACCAAATGTTGCGGCCATGATGGCCGCTCCGGTTTCGGTGTGGGCAAGTACAAATTCGACACCGTGCCGATGAAAGGCGCCAATGAGGTCAAGGTTTGGTCCGCCACCTGGCACCCCGAACACTCGCGTGCAGCCATTCTTGGCGACGGCCTGTGCAATGGAATCGAATGCGGTCACCGGTCAGCCAAACAGTCGTTGTGAGGCAAGTTCGCAACCTTGCGAGAGCGAAGCGAGTTTCGCAAACGCGACATCAGGGTCAATGTTCTTGATGCCAACATGCACGGAGAATCCACAGTCGACACCGGCCATGAGACGCTCAGGGTCGGTGACTTCGGCCCATTTCTGGATCCGTTGCGCGACTAACTCTGGATGTTCGATGTAGTTCGATTGCGGTTCAATCACACCCGGGCAGATCACTTTGTCTGCTGGAACACCGAGGGCATCAAGAATCGCCCATTCGTGGGCGTGACGAGGGTTTGCTCCTTCAAAGAGCACTGTCTGCGGTTTTGCCGTCCACACGATGTCGATGATGTCGGCAATCGGAACGTCGTGGTGATGTGGACCAGGATAATTCCCCCAACACAGGTGCATTCTGAGTTGCTCAGCCGGGATATTGCGCACGGCATGATTCAGTGCCTCGATGTTGGTTGCAATTGTGGCCCGAAACTCTTCGGTGCTGAGGTGTGCATATGAAGAGTGGCGCCCCATCGCCAAGTCGGGGCAGTCG
>JAPOIQ010000013.1 GCA_029978815.1 bacterium | reverse complement strand
GTTGCATTTGCAATTGATCAGGACGATTATGCCTTACGTCACAACGGCGCGACGGCCGGATGCGATCGCATTACTCGGTTATCCACACAATTGACCGCTCGAAATCCACCATCACCGGCACTGCTGGATGTACAACTAGACACGTTGCTTGCCAATAACTCCCGCTCCCAACTGTGCCTACTTCAGCAGAGGTGATCTGTGACTGATCTCGCCGGAACTGCCAGCCACGCTCTCAGTGGGAAGGGAGGCACAAGCGACATCTCCACGACGAGAGTCGTACTTGACACCTCAGTTCTTATTGCCGACCCAGCCTGTCTTCACTCAATGGGTGAAGCCGATGTCGTCATTCCACTTACCGTCATCGAGGAACTCGACGGTCTCAAAGGTCGGTCGGACGACGTGGGTCGTGCGGCTCGAACCGCACTGCGGACGATCGAAGAGCTTCGCCTCAAACATGGTGGATCTCTCGCACTTCCTGTTCCCCTCGGCGAGGGGTCGCTTCGCATAGAAGTCAATGGCGTCCAGCGCGATGTCCTCATCGAGCACGGACTTGATCCCGCAAAGGCGGACAACCGAATCATCGGCGCCGCACTCGGCCAATCTCGCCAGGCTCCAACCCTGATGGTGTCAAATGACGCCGCATTGCGAATCAAAGCGGCTCATCTCGGCCTCAGCGCCATTGAGCACCAGCCAACTGGCAGAGCACGAGAAATTCAACAGACTGGATGGCACATCATTGACGCCGATACCCAGGTCATCGATGACCTCTACCGCGATGGCGTCGTCGATCTTGCTGAAGTACTGCAGCAGGCTGACAACACTCCAACGGGAATCGATCTCGCATTCAGCGTCGATGATGACCCGCTTGTCCGAGAGAACGAATTCGTAGTGATTCGCGCTGGCTCACAATCGGCCCTTGCACGCCGGCGTGGAGCCCAATTTCACCTTCTGCCTCATGCTCCTGCACAGCCATGGGGACTTCATCCTCGAAATAAAGAGCAGCGTTTCGCAATCGATCTACTTCTTGACCCTGAGATCTCTGTCGTTGCTCTCGACGGCCGCGCCGGTACCGGTAAGACCATCCTCGCCATTGCAGCCGCGCTTGAGCAAGTAGTCGAAGAACAGCGCTATGAACGCGTCGCCATCTACCGACCACTCGTCCCCGTGGGACGGGCTGATGTCGGGTTCCTGCCAGGTGGCCTCGATGAAAAACTCGACCCATGGATGTCGGCGGTGCACGATGCCGTCGTTGCGCTTACCGATCGACGTTCATCAGGCGACGCACGCCAACTTATTGATGAACTCACCGAACGACAAAAACTCTCGCTCGAGTCGGTGACATTCCTTCGAGGACGTTCACTTCAGCAACAGATGGTTGTGATCGACGAAGCCCAGAACCTTGAACCCACGACGCTGCGAACGATCCTCACAAGAGTTGGAGAGGGAACAAAAGTGGTGTTCACCGGCGACACAAGCCAGATCGATGCCCCGTACTTGGGTGAGACAAATAATGCTCTCGCCGTTCTCACAAATGCCTTCACCGGGCAGCCATGCTTCGGCCATATCACCCTGCAAGCATGCGAACGATCGAGCGTCGCATCGCTCGCTGCAGAACTGCTGTAACTGCCCTTCGCGAGAAAATTCCCTGCTCTGGGAATAGCAGAGATCCATTTAGTGTTAAATGGAGTATGAGTGCTGCCGAAACCCTCGTTTTTGAATCAGTCGACGACCTCCCCCGCGATGTTGCCTGGCAAGAATTCGCCATGTGTAAAGGCCGTCTCGAGTTGTTCTTCGCCAAGAAGGCAGAGCGCCCTCAGGCTCGAGAGCGCCGAGAAGCTCGTGCCAACATGCTGTGCACTGCTTGCCCTGTTCGTGTTCCATGTCAACCATTTGCTCGAGAAAACCATGAGTACGGCTTCTGGGGCGGAGAAAACGAGGAAGATCGTCACCTCCTCGGATACACGGTCGCCGCTCCAATTGGCATCCGCGCCCGGAACGCATAGCGGCTCCCGTCACACCTCTGGCCTAGTCTGGCCACGTGAGCCCATCAACTAGACATTTCGCGGTCATTGACCTCGAAACCGGTGGGCTCAACGGCTCTTCTGACCCGATTTTCCAAGTTGCCGTTGTTTGCGGAGACCTCGTCGACGGAGAGTCTTCGCTCACCAACCTTTCTTCGTGGGCATCAATGGTTCGTCTTCGCCGTCCCTGGGACCACATCGGCGCCCAACACATCCATCACATCTCGCGAAGGAAACTGCTGTTTGCGCCCTCCACCCAACAGGCCCTCACACGCTTATTTGCAACGATCGGCCCTCGTGAAATCGTTGCCCACAACCTGGCATTTGACTGGAAATTCCTCTCGACCGCAGCACAACGACATCAATTGACGTTGCCCAACGGCCCTCACACCTGCACGTTGAAGCTCTCACGACGGCTCGACCCTGATCGACAACAGTCACACCGCCTCTCCGATATCTGCGACCGTTACGGCGTTGACATCATCAACTCCCACGACGCCTTGCACGACGCAACCGCAACGGCTCAGATACTGCCGCTCCTTTTGAGGGATCAACCGACGGAATAGCGACGCAGCACTTGCGCCGCAGCATTCGACCTGACCGACTTCATTGTCAGAGGTTCAACAACCTCAACCGAATCACCGAGCCGCAGCAACAAACGCGCGAGCCACTGCAGAGAAGTCACTGCGAGACGGACTGTCACCCACCCCTCATCATCGGCAGAGGACACCTCATCGACTGGATAACGCTCGTACACCCACTTTCCACGGGGGCCAATACGAAGCGTCACACGTTCAATGTCGGCATCCGCGAACCACGTGCCCGGGTCGGGCATTGATGAGGGTGCCTCATGCTCCGCACTGCCAACAACCGTAAGCGACTCAATTCGGTCGACGCGGAATGTTCGTAATCCGTCAGATCCGACGTCATGCGCATGCACATACCAATTCCCCTGAGACGAAAAGATAACGAACGGTTCGATCTGGCGGAGGGCTGGTTCAGCTCGGGACGAGGACTGGTACCGCACCTCAACTCTCAGGCGGTTCTCTACGGCACCTGTGAGTTCCTGCACGATCGGTGGCGTCGGGTTCACGACCAATACGCCAGTGTCGTCTTCACCGAGCCCGACAGCGATCTTGCGTAGGCCGCGCGCGAGCGCACCATCTGAATCAGCTCCAGGTAACTGCATCGCTGCTCTACCCGCTGCAAGCAACTCGAATGCTTCCACCTCGCTCAGGCGCAGTGGCCGGGTGAAGAGGCGTGGAACCCCAACAAAGATCGTCCCTTCATCGATAAAGACGTCAACCATTTCGTCGACATACGGAGGAAGACCACACATCGAGACCAACTCAAGGTCACGAATGAGATCATCAACGCCGATCGAAAACCTGCTCGCGGCCTCTTCGACAGCGACCTCACCTTGCTCCATCAACCACGGCAAAATGATGAGTAGCCGTCGTAAGCGCTCAGTTGCTGGTCGCTGCGCCATCAGATCATGCTTTCTAACCAGTTGATGAGACGCTGTCGCACCTCACTTGGGTCAAGGAGTTCTGCATCATCGAGAAAACCGAGGACCCACGACCTCAACGCATCCTCATTGGTGAATGGAAGCGAAATAACGATGGAACCATCTTCACGCCGATCCTCAACTCGATCGGTACCGACCTCTCGCTCAACAAGCCACGCCCGGCGAGATGCAATGTGAATGCGCGCCATTCGCTCACCTTCGACTTCATCGCCGAGCAGCAACGGGTTGGTCGGCAACGCCACCTCAAGAGATGCGCCATCAGGTCGCTCAAACTCAACTGAGGCATCGACCGAAATTTGCCCCTCACACCGGTCAACTCTGAACGTGCGACGATCATTTCGATCATGGTCAAAACCGACGACATACCAAAATCCATCGCGCAACATCAGCCCCCACGGATCAACGTTGCGGGTCGTACCGGCATATAAGAACGACACCGGATGCCGATGCGCAACCGCCGAACGCAACACCGGCAGTGCAGGCAACTCCGGGAGATGCATCCGTATTGGCCCGCCGACACCGCCTCCAACTCCCCCGAGTTTCCATAAGGCCTCCTCGCCGATCGCCGAGTCAGGTCGCGTCGCCGCTAACGACAACTGAAGCGCTCGAACTTCATCCTCGGTCAATTCGAGATCTGGTAACTCAAACCCGGAACGGTCAACCCAATAGCCCATCTCCCCCGCACGGTCCCCACCAAATGTTTCCGAAGAAATCTCGATGCCAATCTCGCGTAACGACGCCTTGTCGCGTTCAAATGCAGCGCGACGAGCCTGACCCGCATCCGGGTATTGACCTCCGAGTTCTGAAGCAATTTCATGAAGCGTGAGCGGCCGACGAGTTTCAAGTAGCAGCGCCAGCAAGTTAGTGAGACGCTCAACGCGGTCAGCCATCAGCGTCGATAATCGTAAAAGCCGCGGCCTGACTTCCGCCCGAGGAGGCCAGCATCAACCATGCGAGACAGAACCGGCGGGGGCGCATAGAGCGGCTCCTTAAATTCTTCGTACAAACTCTCTGCCACAGCAAGCGTCGTATCGAGCCCGATGAGATCGGTGAGACGTAATGGCCCCATCGGGTGACTACAACCCTCCACCATTCCGATATCGATGTCATCTGCAGAAGCGAAGCCAGACTCCATCATTCGAATTGCAGAGAGCAGATACGGGATGAGTAACGCATTCACGACGAACCCCGCACGGTCCTGCGAACGAATCACCCGCTTCGACAACATCCCTTCGGCAAATACCTCTGCACGCAAAGAGGTCTCTTTCGACGTCATCAAACTCTCTACGAGTTCAACAAGTCTCAGAACAGGTACCGGGTTAAAGAAGTGAATACCAATCACCTGCTCTGGCCGATCTGTGGCGGTACCAAGTTTCATGATCGGAATCGACGAGGTATTCGAGGCAAGAATCGCATCCGCGTTTGTGAGCACTTTGTCAAGATCTCGGAAGAGCCCAACCTTCATATCTTCGTCTTCGATGATCGCTTCAACCACAAGATCGCGGTCTGAAAGGTCACCAATGTCAGTAGTGAACGACAGGCGTGCCATCGCTGCGTCACGGTCTTCTTCCGTCATTTTGTTCGCGGAGACACCCCGATCAAATGAGGTGATGAGACGAGCACGGCCAGCCTCAGCAGCCTCTGCAGACGCCTCCCGCACAAGAACGTCAAGCCCAGCGCGTGCGCACACTTCTGCGATGCCCGAACCCATAAGTCCGCAGCCAATCACGCCAACTCGTTCAATAGTCTTTCCTTCAGCCATCCTCCAATCATGCCCGATAACAGAGGGTTGGCGGCGTAAACCGGGCAGAATTCTAAGGTGAGTCGGCACGCGCATCCTTCACTCCATCGCAGGGTGTGGGCAGGTGAACCCCACCCCCTTGGGGCGACCTTCGACGGGGCAGGAACAAATTTTGCGATGTTTTCCTCAAGTGCCGAACAAGTCGAACTGTGCTTGCTCGCCGGACCAGGTGATGCTGCACGTGAAGAACAACGTATTGCGCTCAACGAAGTCGACGGGCATATCTGGCACGCATATCTTCCCGACATAACTCCTGGACAGCACTACGGATATCGCGTGCACGGCGAGTGGAATCCAGATGCAGGTCTGTGGCATAACCCGAACAAATTGCTACTCGACCCCTACGCAAAACACATCGATGGAGATCTCAACTGGGACTCAGCATGCTTTGCGTACGATCTGGATGACCCAGAGTTCGCAGATGCCTCTGACTCGGCCACATTTGTCCCTCTTGGGGTCGTGCATGACCCTTCATTTAATTGGGGAGACGACCAACTTCTGCGGACGCCCACACATGAGAGCATCATCTACGAGGCGCACGTTCGTGGGCTCACGATGCAACACCCAGATGTCCCTCCACATGAACGTGGAACATTCTCTGCCCTTCGCCACCCGGCGGTGCTCGAGCACCTTGTTCAACTTGGCATCACCGCTATCGAGCTCATGCCAATACATCAGTTTGTTCACGATCATCACCTCGTCCAACAGGGACGACGCAACTACTGGGGCTACAACACTCTCGGCTACTTCAGCGCGCATAACGAGTACGGTGCGCAAGACCATTCCGACCCCGCCAGTGACCTTCGCAGCACGATCGCCGCCCTTCACGCCGCGGGGATCGAGGTCATTTTGGATGTGGTGTATAACCACACCGCTGAGGGGAACCACCTTGGGCCAACCCTGTCGATGCGCGGTATTGACAACCACGCCTACTACCGACTGATCGACGAGAACCCACGCCACTATCTTGACTTCACGGGTTGCGGAAACTCCCTCAATATGCGGCATCCACATGTGTTGCAGCTCATCATGGACAGCCTTCGATACTGGGTGCTCGAGATGCACGTCGATGGATTCCGATTCGACCTCGCCTCCGCTCTCGCCCGAGAGCTCTTCGAGGTTGACCGGTTATCCGCATTTTTCGACATCATTCATCAAGACCCAGTGCTCTCACAGGTCAAACTCATCGCTGAGCCCTGGGATGTCGGTGAAGGCGGTTACCAAGTTGGAAATTTTCCACCGAAATGGTCTGAGTGGAACGCTGACTACCGAGACACGATGCGGGACTTCTGGAGAGGTGAACATTCTCGTCTTGCGACCTTTGCTCAGCGATTCACCGGATCATCAGACCTGTACCGATCAGATACACGCCGTCCAACGGCCTCGATCAACTTCATCACCTGCCACGACGGTTTCACTCTTTCAGACCTCGTGAGTTACAACGAGAAACATAACGAGGACAACGGCGAGGACAGCCGGGACGGCGAGTCGCATAACCGTTCGTGGAATCACGGGGCCGAAGGACCCACCGATGACGAGACAATTCGTCACCTTCGAGATCGTCAGCGACGCAACCTAATCGCAACCCTCCTGCTCTCACAGGGGGTTCCCATGCTTCTTAGCGGCGACGAACTCGGCCGGACTCAACACGGAAATAACAATGCGTACTGCCATGACAATGAGTTGAGTTGGCTCGACTGGTCCACAATCGACAACACCACACTCGAGTGGACTCAACGTCTCACCGCATTCCGGTCAGCACACCCTATTTTTCGTCGGCGGCGATGGTTCCACGGCCGGCCTCTTCGAGATAACGACGACATGACATGGTTTCGCCCCGATGGCGAAGAAATGAGTCCATCTGATTGGGAACAAGGCTTCGCTCAGGCAGTTGGCGTTTTCCTTAATGGAGAAGCAATTTCGATACCCGACCGATTTGGAAACCGAATTGTTGACGACAGTTTCCTCTGCGTGTTTTCGGCAAGCCCGATTGATCTGACGTGGAAAATGCCCACTGCACAGTGGGGATCTGAGTGGATCATTCGATTCGACTCGTCTCGGCCGAGTATCGGCTCCGATGACTCTGAACGAGTTATGTCAAACGCGGACTTTGTTCTCCCGAGTCGCACCACACTCGTCTTCGAGCGATCAGCCCACCAATAGAGGCCCTATTTCGATCGGTTTTTCCGGTACCACTCAATGGCTGACCGGGTCGAGGGATCTTCGATGTGCTCAAGGTCAACCCCGTCATTAGAGAGCGCTGGGGCGAGCGCATTCGCTAGCTCTTTGCCCAGTTCGACTCCCCATTGGTCAAAACTATTAATGCCCCACATCACGCCTTGTACAAAGACGATGTGCTCGTAGAGCGCTATCAGTTGACCCAGGGTTCGCGCATCAAGTCGTTCAGCGAGAATCAACGTGCTCGGCCGGTTGCCGGCAAAATTCCGGTGTGGTGCATTAGGTAACGGCCGCCCAAACGCGAGCGCCTGCGCCTGAGCCAGAAGATTCGCGAAGAGTGCATCGTGCTGCTCAATGCGTTCATGCCGCGGGCGAGCAACTCCAATGAAGTCAACTGGGATGATGTCGGTGCCCTGATGCAAGAGTTGGAAGAAGGCATGCTGACCATTCGTTCCCGGCTCGCCCCAAATCACCGGGCCTGTGGCACCATCGACTTCATCGCCATTGTGTGTTACTGACTTGCCATTTGATTCCATGTCGAGTTGCTGCAGGTAAGCAGGAAACCTGCGGAGCTCGTGGACGTACGGAATCACCGCTTTCGTCGGCCGATTCAGCACGTTTCGATGTAGCACCCCGATCAACGCGAGTGTGACAACCACATTGTCGTCGAGACGGTCAGCATCAATGAGTGTCTCAATCATGTGACTGTCAATCTCTCGAGCACCATCGAGAAACTCTGCGAAACGCTCAGGCCCAATGAGCAACATCAACGAGAGGCCAACCGCTGACCACAGCGAGTATCGGCCGCCGACCCAATCCCAGAATCCGAACGTCCTGTCTGCCCCGATGCCAAACGCGGCAACCTTCTCGCGAGCAGTTGATACTGCGGCAAAATGCTCTGCGACAGCGGCTTCACCAAGTGCCTCGACTAGCCACTGGCGAGCAACATTTGCGTTCGTCAAGGTCTCTAGGGTGCCGAACGTCTTTGAGACGATGACGAATAGAGTCGTTTCCGGTCGTACTTGCTGGAGCACTGATTCAATATCGGCGGCATCAATATTCGACACAAAATGAGCCTTGAGGCGAGGATGCGCATCTCCTGCAAGCGCTTGGGCCGCCATCGCCGGACCTAGATCTGAACCACCGATCCCAATATTGACAATGTCGGTAATGCGAGGGTTCGCCCGAACTTCGTCAACAAATGATTTCATTCGAGACAGTTCGCCATGTATGTCATCCATGACGTTCAAACCATCAACCTCATACGAGGCTGATCGGTTGCCTCGCAAGGCCATGTGAAGTACCGCACGGTCCTCTGTGGCGTTGACATGCTCCCCGGCGATCAGAGAACGAAAACGGTCGCTCACATCGGCAGCGCGCGCGGCGGATCGCAATGACTGAAGAATTTCATCTGTCACCGGTTGACGAGACCAATCAACTCGCAAACCTGCTACCGAGACGACATAACGATGCGCCCGCGACGGGTCTGCATCGAATAACTCTTTGAGAGTCCGGTTCTCCGCGTGAACATTGGTCAGGTATTTCACTGACTTGACACTACTGAGAACCTGTCACCGGCATAGGTTGTGGCGATGGATCCTCGTTCAAAAAGCGGTGTGCGCTCAGCCGTAATTGCGTATGCCCTTTGGGGAAGCCTCACCGCATTCTGGAAATTGCTCAATGAGTTCTCGGCTGTCGACCTCATTGGCTGGCGAGTCATTGCTGCAGTGATCGTGCTGTGGCTGCTCGTTACATCGCGTGGCCAGATGGCAAATGTCGTGACAGCGATACGAGATCCAAGCGTCCGCCGCTTTCTGCTTCTTGCGGCAGGTCTGCTTGTCGTCAATTGGTCGACATATGTTGGGGCCATTGTTTCCGGCCGGGTACTCGAAACCGCTCTCGGCTACTTCCTCGCGCCACTCATCACAATGACCATTGGTGTCACCCTTCTCGGAGAGCGCCTCACCCCCATGCGGATGCTTGCCATCGTCCTCGTCATCACGTCAATCTCGATCCTCACGGTCTCATATGGACAAATTCCCTGGCTCTCATTTGCTCTCGGAGGCAGCTGGGCCTTCTATGGGCTAGTGAAACGACGTGTCCCCCTTGACCCAATCGACAGCCTCACAGGCGAGGTCACAACGTTGCTCCCGATAGCGGTTGTTGTCGTCATCATCTCGCTCACGCGATCGGGTGGAGTCGGTGAGATTGCGACAGGATTTGATTGGGTGCTCCTCGCAGCAACCGGTCTTGTCACTGCTGCCCCATTACTCCTCTTCGCCCATGCCGCCCCACGAGTCCCGTTCACCCTGCTCGGGCCAATCGGATGGATGGTCCCCGTCATCAACTTTCTCTTGGGATGGCTTGCCTACGGAGAGACAATGACCGCAGCAAGATTCATCGGATTCGCGATTGTTTGGCTTGCCCTCGTCGCTGTTGCGGTTGAAACAGTGCTGAGGGCCCGCAATGAGCGGAGCCAGAAACAACCGGGCGTACCACTCGCCCGCTAGACCCACCCAATGTGAACACACTCAACGCGCGTCCCTGAAGAATTCACTCAGCTTCGTCGGTCTGCACGATTGTCGTTGAAGAAGTTGACGAAGTCACGCCTGTATCAGCAGGTGTAACAGTTGTTGTCGGAGCAACAGTGGTCGTTGTGGTGGTGGTCGAGGTCGTTGTCGTCGACGTCGTGGTTGTTGGATTTGGGTTTGGAACACTTCCGTCAAAACTCGGAAGACTTTCTTCGTAAGTAACGTCCTCTGGCTCGCTCACGCCATTCCACACAAGCACAGACTCACCAATCTCAATGAGCGATTGAAAGTACTCCGAAATATGTAACGGGATTCGCACACAACCGTGGGATGCCGGTTCCGCCGGGACTTGCAGTGCTCCATGAACGGCGATCCCGTAGTTGAAATACACCGGGTTCCACATGTCGCCGAGAGGGCCGTTTCGGGTGCCCTCGATGAGACGACGATAGGTAAACACGCCGCCGGGAGTCTTGGCGTAGGCACAAATCTCCTTTGTAATCGGCTCTTCAAGTAGTTCACCGTCGGAGTCGGTGTCGTAGGTGACGATCTCGCAATACAGAGCCGGCTCGCCAAACTCGTCAAGTTCGCCCGATGAGATATGCGTGACCAGAGCGGGTACGTCTTTATGGAACACCACGAGCACTTGCTCTTCTAAATAGATCTCTGTGTGATTTTGCAATCCTCCGGTTGGGCGACGCGGTTGCACCATCAACGGTTCCTGTATTCGATCCCACAATGCCGGGGTGACGACTCCAGTTGCATCGGCGCGGGGAACGCCCATCACGAGCTTTTCGTAGGCCCACACCGCTTGTTTCGTCAACGTTCCGACAACGCCATCGATCGGCCCCGGATCGAATCCGATATCGGCAAGCCGCTGCTGCACCATGGCGACATCGTCGCCAGATGTCCCTCGTTCCAAATTTCGGGTCAAGGGGACTTTCGGAATCGTCGTCGACGACGTCGTCGACTGAGGGGTGAGCGTGGTGGGCGGTACTGAAGATTCTGAAGCGGCGTCATCTCCTGATACCGAGCCCACAACAACGATGATGAGCAGCAGCACTGCAGCAAATACGGCAGGAATCCAGCGGCGGTATCGATCAAGCATCATCGGAGAAAGGGGGTGAGGGAGTGACATCGTGAGACGCACTCAGGAGGGTACCAACGCCGGCCGCGTCTACGTTTAAGTATCGGGCTTGGT
>JAPOIQ010000329.1 GCA_029978815.1 bacterium | reverse complement strand
TCTCGAACTATCCGTGGGGCTGGGCGCAAGTCGGCAACACCCCTGGGAAGCGCTATAAGCAGAACACCCATGGTGGTGGGGTGCGAGATCCGCTCATTATCTCGTGGCCAGCAGGTTTCTCGCCTGAAGTTCGAGGAACGATTCGCCAACAATTCCATCACATCACCGACATCACACCGACACTTCTTGAACTCTTTGGCTACGAACTGCCGGCTTCGGTAAAAGGTGTCGAGCAGCAGCCGATCGAGGGAACGTCAATGGCGTACACATTCACGCCAGAGGCTGCCGACCTTTCGTCTGTTCCGACTCGCAAAGCCCGCCAGTATTTCGAAATGTTCGGCCACCGAGGAATGTGGGCTGACGGTTGGAAAGCGGTCACATATCACAGAGCGGGTTCAACGTTGGATGACGACGTATGGGAGCTCTACCACCTCGATGAAGACTTCTCTGAATGTCATGACCTCGCAGAGGCTCATCCTGAAAAACTCGAAGAGCTTGTCGCTGCGTTTTGGGAGGACGCTGAACAGTTCGGGGTTCTTCCAATTGATACATCTCACCTTCACGCACTCTTCGCTGGCCATCCGGTACCTGGAACTCCTAGGGCGCGTGACCATTACACGTATTTCCCTCCCCTTGTGCGGGTTCCCGTTGATAGCGCTCCTCCGTTCGGGGCTCGTTCGTGGAACCTTTCAGCTGAGCTCGACCTTGGCCCCAGCGGTTCTGATGGTGTGATCCTTGCGATTGGCACGGTGAATAACGGGCTGTCGATCTTCATCAAGGACGGACATCTGGTGTACGACCACAACGCGTTCACCAACCACTCCGTGATTACCTCGACGAAACCCTTGCCAGCTGGTGACTGCACTATCGGAATTGACCACCTTCGCATTAAGGCCGGCCCTGCCCGTGTGAAGTTGTCTGTCAACGGTGAATCCATCGGTGAAGGAGTGGTTCCCGATGTGCCTGTGATGATCAGTTCGGTCGGTATGGATATCGGGTCTAACCCGTCGGGAGTGTCAGATGCTTATGTTGCGCCGTTCGAGTTCACTGGGCAGATCCGCAAAATTGAGATCTCGACTGAGCGTGCCTTGCGACCCGATGATGAGGCTGCTGCGGAATTCCGAACCGCAATGGGAACCCAGTAGCACCTATCTTTTGCGGCTCGGAGTCTCTTTGCCATCGAGGGGCTAGTTCGGCAAAAGCAGTGAAGTCAGCGGAGGGTGCGCAAACAGTCGATGACTTGTTCGATCTGTTCATCGTGGTCGCCGGCACAGCGGATGATGATGTGTTGAGAGCCAGCGTCCACGAATTCGTTTACCCATTCTGCGAGCCCTGAAGCGCTGCCGGCGTAGGTTGCTTGAACGGCGCGCATCGCCGCCGGTGGTGCCGGGTAGTACGCAGCGAGGTAGTCATTGAGCGTCTTGTCGGCAGCGTCAGGATCATCGTTCAGTGCAACAGTGAGATACGAGGCCGTCGAAATTGAGGCCGGGTCGCGTCCCGACTCTGTCGCTGCGTGTTGAACGACGTCAAGGCCTGAAGCAAATTGGTCAGCGTGCCCGATCGGCATCCACCCGTCGTAAACACGACCCGCGCGTCGTTGCGTCACTTCGTTTGAACCTGCGACCCACAGTGGCGGGCCGCCTTCTTGGTGAGGTGCCGGCAATGCCTGCACTTCATCAAGGTCGTAAAAGTCGCTGAGGTGGCTGACCTTCTCCCCCGCCCACAAGCGCCGGCAGATATCGAGATGCTCGTTGAATCTTCCGACACGTCGTTCAAACGGAACGCCAACCGACTCGAATTCGTGATGAGTGGTTGCAGTATCGGTCGCAATACCGACGCCGAGAATGAGGCGCCCCTCAGAGATCTGGTCAACTGTTGCGGCATGGTGCGCAAACACGACTGGGTGGCGCAGCACTGGGAGGAGGACCGCTGTGCCGAGTTCTACCGCTTCGGTGCGGGCAGCGATCGCAGCGAGCATTGCGAGTGGTTCATGCCGGGCACGAGCAACGATTGAGTCTCCAACCCATACCGAGTCATAGCCGAGTTGTTCCGCTCGATCAGCGAGTCGCAGTAGCCGCTGAGCATCAAAATCTCCTGACATGACAGCCTCGCGTGTGGGCACCAGATCTCCGAAAGAAACAGTGTCGTCGCTCACTTCAGTTACTTCTCCATCACATGTTGAGTCGATCTGACATTACGTCAGAGTTTGGGTGCGACAAGCGGCCACGGGCGTTCACGTTCCATCCATAGCCCGATGTCGAGAAG
>JAPOIQ010000385.1 GCA_029978815.1 bacterium | reverse complement strand
TGCGCGTGGTGGTCAACACTTCATCGGCGGAGAGATTGAGTTTTGTCATATCGAGATCTTGGCAGAGCACCCTCGCCGTCAACGTAGCGAAGGCCATTCAGAATTCGTGTAGTTCGTTCATCATCTGGGAACATTGTCAGATGAGCACCACCTCAACTTCCCTTCCCGAAGGTTTCGTCGGCGAGAGCGTAGATGCGTCAGGACGTGTCTCGATCGCTGTTCATGACCACGTTGCGATTGTGACCTTCGATCGGGCCGACAAGCGGAACGCCCTTGACGGAGCGCAGTTCGCAGCTATCGCTGCTGCAGGCGCAAAGTTGAAAGAAATGAACGAGGTGCGCGTGGTGGTCGTTCATGGTGATGGTGCTTCATTCTGTGCGGGCCTCGACTTTTCTGGCTTCGCGTCAATGGTGGGCGACGGACCGTCGATGGCAGGCGACCCGAATAGCCCGGGGCGTTTGACAGAATCTGGACTCACTCACCTTGGACAGCAGGTGTGCTGGGTCTGGCAGGAACTCGAAGTGCCTGTGATCGCTGCGATGCAGGGTCATGCTCTGGGCGGCGGGCTGCAGATCGCGTTAGGCGCAGATATTCGGGTTGCTCACCCTGATACGCAGTTGTCGGTTCGAGAGGTCCACTGGGGCATCATCCCTGATATGACCGGTACACACATCCTTGATCGCCTGGTCCGCCCTGACGTTGCGCGTGAACTGACGTATACCGCTCGGGTGCTCGATGCCCGTGAGGGTGCTGCGATCGGATTGATCACAAAACTCTCTGATTCGCCGCTTGACGATGCCCTCGCAATGGCCCGTGAAATCGCCGCCCGAAACCCTCATGCCATTCGTGCCGCAAAGCGTTTGCTGTCTTCGTCGTTTGTTGAAGGTGCAGGAGCACAGTTTGCAGCCGAGCGATCGGAGATTTCAGCCCTGATTGGAACCCCGAATCAGGTCGAAGTCATTCAGGCAAATCTTGAAAAGAGATCACCTGTTCTTGCGGACTGACCTCCCTTAGGTATTCAGGCTGATTTAGAGTAGAATCAATCCCCTGGGCCAACGTCGTCCCAGAACTACATCCCCCCAACTGAGTAGTGGAGAAACGACGATGTCGAGCTTTATGCCGGCGCGAGGTCTGTACGACCCGCGATTTGAACATGATTCATGTGGAGTTTCTTTCGTAGCGAACCTGCGTGGGGAAAAATCGAATGAGCTCGTTCAAACTGGACTTCTCGCCCTCACCAATATGGAGCACCGAGGGGCAACTGGCGCGGAACCAGACACGGGTGACGGTGCAGGCATACTTATCCAAATTCCTGACCGGCTGTTTCGTCATGTTGTCGACGTCGACCTTCCAGACCTCGGTTCGTATGCAGCAGGTATCGGCTTTCTTCCTCAAGATGAGAGTGCCGCCGCAGCATCTCGTTCCGAAATTGAGCGAATCCTTGCCGAAGAAGGACTTGAGTTTCTGTCGTGGCGTGAGCTTCCGGTCGATCCGAGCACCCTCGGAGTAACCGCTCGAGAGGCGATGCCGACTTTTTGGCAGCTCTTCTGCGCAGCGCCTGATCGCAGGTCAGGAATTGAACTTGACAGATTGACCTTTATCGCTCGCAAACGCATCGAACACGAACTTGACGATGTGTATTTT
>JAPOIQ010000326.1 GCA_029978815.1 bacterium | reverse complement strand
CGCATGCGGGAAAGTCGAACTCATCACGCACATTTTGTGGCGCTCGGAAAAGGAATCCTGCATGAGCGGCGGCGAGCATCGTTGTGTCGTTATACGAATCGCCGGCTGCGACAACGGTGAACTGAAGAGTTCTGAGCGCCTCAACCGCGCGACGCTTTTGATCGTCGATTCGAAGCCGATAATCGACGATCTTGTCGTGATCAGTGATGAGCTGGTGACACCAGATCGTTGGCCAGCCAAGTTGCCTCATAAGAGGTTGAGCAAACTGCTCAAATGTGTCAGACAAAATGAGAACCTGAAATTCTGATCGGAGTTCATCAAGAAAGTCTTTCGCCCCATCGAGCGGCGACAGCGTCGCAATGACGTCTTGAATTGTCGACATGGTTAAGCCGTGCTGTTCGAGCAGGCCAAGCCGTTGCCCCATGAGCACGTCGTAGTCGGGCTCGTCGCGAGTCGTACGGCGCAACTCTTCAATTCCGGTTCGATCGGCGACAGCGATCCAAATCTCAGGAACGAGAACTCCCTCCAAGTCAAGGGTGACGATCTGCTGGCGATGTTGTGTCATGCAACAATCGTAGGTGTCGAGATCGGTTCCGCTCCAGAACGTCCCCTCGGGGCTATCGATCTCACCCTCCGAAGCAGGAGGGTTTGCTCAACTGAGACCTCAGCACCGATTGGGGCAGCTGCCCGGGCGTCGACGAGAAAGGTTCGTGCCCCGCCTGCGTCATCGAGATCGACGGTGACCTCGACGACGGCAATTCCGTCGTGGCCAGCGCCAGCAAAAAATGCTCTTGCCCTTTGCGCAAGATGATGAGTTTCTGGAAGTTGTACGTCAATAACTTTCCCGCTGAAGGTGGTTGTTGCAAAGAGATCAATCACTCCGGCGAGCGCAAGACACGATCCGCCGACGAGTGGAACGAGCGTAAGTTGCCGGATAAGGCTGAGTAGCTGCTCAACGTTGCTCACCGCTGATGGGCTGTCAAGGGCGAGTGATGTGGACAAGTCACTTGCGGAGACCGCATGTTCCACGCGCCGAACGATGATGGCAATGGCGATTGTGAAGAGCCCACCGGTGATCGCAGAACTCGCGCGCGTTCCCTCTCCGGGGCGCCAGTCACGTCGAACTCGAACAAGTCTCAACGATCCACTGTGATCAGACCAGATCAGGCGCTCATGGTGAGCTGAGTACAGAGGAATTTGCCGCGTCACCCTGGTCTGAATGCCCGCTGCGGTCGCAGCGGCCACGTCGGCAGAACCTCCCACTCCATCACCCGACGAAATCGCATTGACGAGTTGATCTCGCCGGTGCGCCAGCCGCATTGTGTAGTTGCGCCCTGCCGTAGAGAGGAGATCGGATCGTTCCACAGCGGTTCGGAACGCATCCGAGGAAACACGCAGAGCGATGACCCCAACGAGTGGCCACCAAAGATCCAACCTGAGAGGATCAAGATCGGAAAAGGCTCGTACAAATGCGAGAAGCCCGACCACTACACCTGTGATACCAACGATGGCTGCTATCGCGGCGAGAACAAGCAACGTTTGCATCTTCGGTCGAGCCTGAGTGACGCCAAGTTCCCTCGCTCGCAGTGTGACCGCTCGCCGATACCTCAACCACCAGAGAGCGTTGGGTTGATGATGAGCGATCGTTCCTGAGTCGACAACTTCGGTGCCATCCGCAGTTCGAGTCATGCGTGTTCGCAACATGCGAATGAGCAGCGCATCATCGACGCTCACGTCATCAACGTTGCGCAGCGAAAACAACGCATCATCGTTGTGTACCTGGGCTGCGAGCACGCCCTGGGTGACAAGGTTCGCAATTGCCGCCGATGCTGCTTGATCGAGAAGAAAGCACGCTCCACCATCTGCACCCGATAGAGCGAGCGCCGCAACAGCTGGTGGGCAATCGCCGACATCGGGTTGCTGAGTGGCCGAGGCGTTCGACACCCGCAAGAACATTCGATCTCGTGCTACGAGCCACCAGACAACTCGAACCAGCACGAGGAACACCGCCACTACGAGGAGTAACGGTGTGGGAGTCATTAGTTGGCGTCGCCTTCGTTGCGCACCCAAACCGTTCGCTGTGGGAATGGGATCTCAATTTGGTGTCGATCAAACACGACCTTGACATGTTCGCGGACAGCGCGCTGAATCGACCATTGGTTACCCGGGTCAACCTTGATCGTTACCCGTAACGTGATGCCATCGGCACCGAGGGATTAAACACCGAGCACGGTGGGTGGCTCGAGGACAGACTCGGTGAATTCTTCTCGAGCGCACACTTCAGAAACTGCTTCG
>JAPOIQ010000382.1 GCA_029978815.1 bacterium | reverse complement strand
TCAGCGCCAAAGCCTTTCGCGAATCGCATTTGGTGTGGATAGCGAGCCCCAGCGATGATCCTCGCATTCGGCAGCGCACCACGAAGCGCAGCAATCGCTCAGAGACCCATGGTGCCCGCTCCAAGAACGGCGATAATTGGCGAGTCAGTATCAGTCAGGTGGTGGTTTGTGTGTTGGGCTGCCATTACCGCAGCATGTACTGATCCTGCGAGTGGCTCAATCAGTACAGCGGTTTCATCACTCATGTCATCTGGTACGAGGTGGATCTGTGAGTCATGAGCCCAGAACCAAGGTGCCCACCCACCACCGGTGGAGCAGCAGAAACCTGTTTGTATTCCAGGCTTTAGATGGCCGCGTACAAGATGGGCATAGTCATCCCCATCTGCCGGTGCGGCAGACTCCCATGGAGGAACAGCGCCACGTGCTGCATGACCCAGTACGGGTTCGATCACTACACGCTGTCCGCTTTCGAGCTCTCCAACAATTTCATGACCAGGAATGAAAGGAAAAGAGACGAAATCCTCGAAATAGGTTGACGCATGTCCATCGATGAGCGCGAGATCTGAGCCGCAGATGCCTGAAAGACGAGTACGTACCTTCACCCAACCCGATCCCGCAGGCTCGGCTGGATCATCGACAGTTCGCAGATCGACTGGCGCAATGCGCGCCGAGGTTTTCGGACTTGTCACCGACAACAGGCGAGCAGCGCCGAATCGGCGAACGTTGTGACGTACCTGAAGGGCTCTCACAGGAACTGTCTCCGTTGCTCGCGCTCGGACAGAACTGGACCGATTGGCAGGAGATTTCGAGGTCCTCCACGTGCCTTCGACCAATGCTCAACTAGCCAGCCACGCTTCCGGGCGATCGAGGCGAGTCTGGTTTCGGGGTTGACGGCGACGGGAAAGCCGACCGCCTCAAATAATGGGAGATCGGATGAAGAATCGGCGTAGGCAACGCATTCGTCGAGGCGAAGGTTCTCGGCGTCGCAGTAATCGGCGAGAATTTGAGCTCGAGCTTCGCCGGTTGGTGGAACGCTTGTCATCTCGCCTGACAGAGTGCCATCGGGCCGAACCGTCATCTCAGCGGCGACGATTTCATCAAAAAGTGGCTTGAGGCCTGCGACATTGAACGACAGGGCTCCAGTAATGAGAACAGTTCGGTGTCCCGCCGCACGATGTTCGCGGACTCTACGGATTCCCTCGGGGAAGCACTTCGAAATGATGAGACCGGTCAACATTGCCTCAACATCAGTATCTATTTGGTCGATCGGAGCATCCGCGTAGCGACGATAGAAGTGGCGGAGGAAGTCTGTTCGATCGCGTCGATCCATTCTGAGTAGGCCGGGCGCTTCCGCAAGTGTGCGAGCGACATACTTCAGGCGTTCCCGACTGTCGAGGCGTCGTGTCGCGAGCCAGGAATAGCTCTCAACAACGTTTGATGCGATCAACGTGTTCTCAAGGTCGAACGCGGCAACCTGACGTTTCGGATCGATGACCTGGCTACGTAATCGGGTCATACGGTCGACGGTTTTTACCTTGCCCGGAGTGCTCTTGACCCGGGCATGCTCGATGATCGACGGCAGGTGGATCTCGTGGACGTAGTGGGCCCAATCCACCACCCGCGGGTCAAAGCAGAAGGATTCTTGATCGGACGCAGGCAGGGCCTCCCACAACGACATGAGGTTGTCGACCTGATAGATCGCTTCACATTCTGTGTAG
>JAPOIQ010000075.1 GCA_029978815.1 bacterium | reverse complement strand
TAATAAGCTCCTTCATGATAACAAGAAGGCACTGCTACAACATCGATGGAGATTCCCAACTTTGCGAGAGCATCGCTCACTGCGGTGAGCACCTCAGGTGTGAGCTCCACATCGCGAACTACATGAGCGACATCCTCTGCGTGCACGACTCCGATGGACTTCCCACGAGAAATCAGCGCGTCCCAATCCTGTTGAATGACGCCCGGCAAAATTGCGACTTCATTCACCACCGCATCACGAGGCTCCACTCACGGCCTCCTCACGATCAATCAACCAACCCAAGAGCCATTCAGCCGCATCGTCGGCGCGCTCCGGGATCTGCAAATCCTCAACAAGTCGCCGCGCCTCGGCATCGCTTGAAATTCGTTCTTGGCCCGCATCGGGAATGACCCTCCGCAACTCGCGTCGCACCGCCGCCGCAATCAACACACGAGCCTCCATTGGCGCGTCAATTTCAAGATCCACAATCGCCGCCCGCTCAACAATGTCGCGGGCCGCGCCATCGAGTTGCGCAAGCGCGACATCAAGATCTCCCTCCGCCTCAACAAGTGCGACAAATGCGTCTCGGTTTGATGAGTCAGCAAAGAGCGGCGCAGCAAGCCAAGGAGCGACAGCATCCCAATCTTGAATGAGTACCGATAACACAGCGAACTCCGCATTGTCGCGATAAGCACTTCGTCTGCGGCTTGATGGCACCTGAATCGATGGCGTGCGCGCTCCACGTTCGGCAACGGCGACAAGATCGTGCACCGGCAAATCAAGCCGCGTCGCTACCTCACCGGCATACAACTTCCGTACGTTGATATTTGGGTGCTCATTCACTACTGCCATCGTGCGCTCTGCCGCTCGGGTCCGGTGCTCAGGGGTATCCGCTGGCATCGCTCCCAAGACTCGGTCGATACGGAACGCGAGAAAGGGGGTCGACTGCTCAATCGCTAACGGAAGAGACTCCGGATCCGACTGCGCAAGATCGCCGGGGTCTTTTCCACCAGACAGACGAGCGACAGAAACTTCGATCTCGTATTTGCGCTCCCACTCATAAAAACGCTCAGCGGCTCCTTGTCCTGCTGCATCGGCATCAAATGCAAGGACCACTCGGGAGGTGTAGCGCTTCAACAGTTTGACGTGTTCCTCAGTGAAGGCAGTTCCGCAGGTTGCAACAGCCGTCGGCACTCCGCTGCGATGAAATCCGATGACATCGGTGTAACCCTCACACACGACGGCAAGGTTTTGCCGAACAATTTCGCCCTTCGCCCAATTCAGCCCGTACAGCACACGTGACTTCGTATAGATCGGCGTCTCCGGAGAGTTTTTGTATTTTGCCGGATCGGTCGACCCCGGCAAGATACGCCCTCCGACCGCAACCGGGTCTCCATTGTCATTCATGATGGGAAAGACCACCCGACCTCGGAGCGCGTCCTGCATTCGATTCCGACGATTTCGAAATGCAAGCCCAACATCACTGAGGACTTTTTCGTCGAGACCGGCCTGGACCGAAAGCGCATCCCATTCGTCGGGCGCCCACCCGATTCGAAACTGGCGCGCTATTTCACCGTCGATGCCTCGAGAGCGCAGGTAATCGCGAGCAGGCCGTGCATCTGGCGCCGTCAACAAACGTTGGTGGTACCACTCAACCGCGATTTCCATTCCTTCGACGAGGCGCTTCCTTCGGGCACGATCTTTTGATTGCCCAGTCGAGGTGTAGTTGAGTTGGATGCCGACTTTTGCCGCAAGAAACTCAACTGACCCAATGAAGTCGAGATGTTCGGTCTGTTGCACGAATGTGAACACATCCCCAGAGGCATCACAGCCAAAACACTTGTATCGGCCCGTCTCCTCTCGCACGTTGAATGATGGGGTTTTCTCACCGTGAAAGGGGCAGAGGCCAACCCAGTTTCGTCCTGTGCGCCGCAGTTGGACGTGTTGCCCAATGACATCGACGATCGACGCAGTTGCGCGAACGCGGTCGATGTCATCATCGGATATAGCCACAGTGTGGAATCTAGTTCTCAGCCGACGCTGAGGTACCACAGCAGGGGTACCACCTCGCCGAAATTGTCACGAATGGGCTTTACATTCATCGACAATGCCCTGAGACCACCGGGCTGCGCCGCACACCACGAACTATGAATGACGCTTACGGCGAGCCCTCACCAACATCGCTCCACCTGCAACCGAAGTGACGGTTCCTACGACTTTTCCGTTGGCGACTACCTCTGAACCAGCGGGAAGATCGCCAACCATTCGGACGATCTCGAACGGTGACGTTGAGTTACGGGCATCCATCCGCTCGACGAGCTCCTGACCTGGGTAACAACCCTTTGTAAACGAAACAAGATCGTGAAGCATCGGCAGTTCTGCAGGAATCGTTTCGCCTGCGACGATCTCACGACTCCCTCTTGGCCAGCCCTCGTGAACTCGCAAGCGCTCCATCTCATCGGAGATCTCGCCACTGGCAACCGTCAGAGTCAATTCGGCATCCACTCGCAACCTGAAACGTTGCAGCCTCGCAAGCACCTGCTCACCATCACCAGGGTCACAATCGATCGAAAACTCGTTTGAGTTATGCCGCGTCACACCGACGACGGCAATGACTTTGCCGGTCGGCTCAAGAAGAAGCGACCACACGCGATCACCAACGCTCATGCCTTCGATCTGCTGTGCCAGCTGCGAGTGGAGATACCGCTCGGTATCGGTCCCAACTGCAGAGATCACATCTCGTGAAGCATTTGCCCACACCTTCGATGCCCACTCAGTTGCTTCGTTCATCTCAACTTCCTTGTTGCATTCGCGCCGATGTCATTCGTCGAGCAGCCGGGATTGCCGCAAGCAACGCCGCCGCCTTATTTCGGCATTCGAGATCTTCATCTTCAGGGTCTGAGTCGGCAACAATTCCTGCACCCGCCTGCAGAGATGCGGTAACTCCGTCACCACGAACAAACATCGTTCGAATGCAAATTGCGGTATCGAGATTGCCTGACCAATCGAGATATCCGACAACTCCTGCATACGGCCCCCGACGCACCGGTTCAAGTTCATCGATAATTTCCATCGCCCGCACCTTCGGCGCACCACTGACCGTTCCAGCCGGGAGCGTCGCTTTCAACACGTCAATCGGACCAAGCCCAGGGCGAATCTTTCCGGTGACCTGAGAGGTGAGGTGCATGACATGGCTGTAACGCTCAAGCGTCATGAACTCCTCTGGCTGAACCGAGCCAAACTCTGCTACACGACCAACATCATTTCGTGCCAAATCGACGAGCATCACGTGTTCAGCGCGCTCTTTTGGATGCTCTAACAGCTCCGCTGCAAGTTTGCGATCATGCTCTTCATCAATTCCGCGTTTGCGGGTTCCCGCAATCGGTCGGCTCACGATGTGATCCCCTCGCAGTTGCACCATTGGTTCAGGTGATGACCCCACCAATGTCGCTTCTTCATGTCTGATGAAATACATGTACGGGCTCGGGTTGACCTGCCGCAACACTCGATAGACATCAAAGGGGTCGGCGCCCAATTCGATGTCGTAGCGCTGGGCGAGAACGACCTGAAAGATGTCACCCGCAAGGATGTGTTCCTTCGCTGCCTTGACCGCATCAAGGTATCGACCATTACCCATCGACGATGGAACGTCTTCGTGACGTTCACCGGGGACTGGTGGCTCGACCACTGATGACTTCGCTGCAGCCGCCAGACGAGCCGCTGCCGCACTCACTGCCGTCATCGCCGCATCTCGGGCGGAAAGCAGTTCTTCACGCGGTAACACATTTCCCTCTTCGTCCCGCGTCATAACGGACTCGATGAGATAGATCCGCTGGCGCCAGTGGTCGAATGCAGCAAGTGATCCGATGATGCTCATCACCGCGTCGGGCATTCCATGATCGTTGGGCGGAGCTTCAGGCAAGTGCTCCACCTCGCGAATGACGTCATAGCCGAGGTAGCCAACTATCCCACCATGTAGCGGTGGCAGGTCGTCGATGTCTGGACTCGAGTGCGAGTCGAGCAACGCCTCAAGCGCAGCAAGAATGCCGTCGTCAGTCGGCACCATCGCTCCCAGAGTTCCAATAACGTCAAGCTCACCATCTCGAAGCACCAAGGTTGCTACCGGATCACGACCGATAAACGAAAAGCGACTCCAGCGCTCACCGTTCTCCACTGACTCAAGCAAAAATCCTGGACGCTCGCCAACAAGTTTCAGAAACGCAGAGACAGGCGTTTCAAGGTCACCAAGAACCTCAGTCCACACCGGCACAACGCTGTGCTCCGCTGCGTACAAAAGAAACTGATCGGCCTCAGGACGAATGTTCATTCGGTATCGCCGAGAGACCGGAAGAAGCACGTGCGCTCGCCGGTGTGGCAAGCACCCCCTCCGTGTTGAACCACCTTGAAGAGCAAGGTGTCGCCATCGCAGTCGTAATAGGCCTCGCAAACAGTTTGGTGGTCGCCGCTCGTATCTCCCTTTCGCCACAGTTCACTTCGGCTCCGAGACCAATAGACCATGCGGCCCTCCGCGAGTGTGCGGTCGAGCGATTCGGCATTCATCCAAGCCATCATCAAGACCTCGCCGGTCTCAACCTCTTGGGCGATCGCTGGGATAAGTCCATCGGAGTTGAACGTGATCCGCTCACGAACTCCACCGGACAGGGTGACTGGACTCCATTCAGGACGAGTTGTCTCCATGTCATTGATCCTACGCCAGCAACTCGATTGTTACCCGAGGGCTGTACGAGATGTCAGAGATACAAACCAGTCGACGCCTCAATGCGTTCGGCAGCTACCGCATGGAGATCTCGCTCACGCAACATCACAAGGTCTTCGCCTTGCACTTCAACCTCATAACGATCGTCGGGGCTGAATAACACTCGATCGCCAACTTCTGCTGAGCGGACGTTCTGACCAAGTGCAATGACCTCCGCCCAAATGAGGCGCTTTGCCATCTGCGCAGTAGCCGGAATGAGGATTCCCCCGGAGCTCTTGCGCTCGCCTTCGTCCTTCCCGATACGAACGAGCAGCCGGTCGCTCAACATTTTGATCGGAAGCTTGTCGTTTTCAGACACCACACTTCGAAGGGTACCGTGCGGTGATGGAATCTGGCTCGCCCTTCGACGACTTCACCGCTGCCGAGGAAAGCACGCGAGAAACGGTTCAACTCATCACCTCAGATGATGTCTCAATCACCGTCGATATTGATTCGCCGCCATCACCACAAGCCCTCGCAACTTTGCTCCACCCACACCCGCACTACGGAGGCCGGAGAGATCATCCACTGCTGCTGAGCCTCAGCAAGGAGTTGAACCGCAACCAAATCGCGACCGCAAGGAACGACTTTCGGCATGCAAGTGGAAACACCATCGAAGAAATGGCTGATGCGATTGCAGCCTGCGACGAACTCAAACGGCGATACCCCCGATTGCCGCTCGTCATTGCCGGGTACTCGTTCGGCTCAATTGTCGCCGCAAGGGTTGCGTCAGAAGTCGGCGCACAACATCTCGTGATGATTGCACCACCCCTGTCCACGCTTTCACTCAACGTTCCCGATGTTGCAACGACGTTGATCGTTGCTGAGCACGATCAATTCTCACCGCCGTCATCTCTGGAAAATCATTCAGTAGCAGTTCGTTCTACCCTTCACGTAGTCAGCGGTGCTGACCATTTCCTTAATGGCGCATTTGAGACAACCGCCAAACTCACGGTGGAGGCAATTACCACTGCCCTCGGTGCGTAACGTCCTCGGCCGTTCTGCGTGGCCTCGCTGCGCTTCGTCCCGCACCCCGCGAGTCTGGATCTTCATCATCTTTGAAACCCAGCGCAAGCACCCCAACCGTCGCTAGGGCGTCGGGCACGCCAAGACCAGAACGGATCTCGCGTTCTGGTTCTGGAAGGGCAAAAAACAGCGCCCCGAGAGAGCGTGCTTCAGCCGCCAGCAACATTGACATCGCAGCCATGCCAGCATCAACAAACCAAAACGGGGTACTCCAGCGATCCCTTCCCTCTCCAAGACTGGTGTGGGACTTATCTCGCTCTGAATAGCGCTCGACGTATGCATCGGGGTCAACAAACATGAGAAGCAACACTGGCGCATTCAAGAGACCGGGGAAAGCAAAACTTGTCCGCCGCTCAGCCGGCAGAGACTTGCCCCACAACTTCTCCCGATCGACACCAGTGAGTTCGACGATATGCAACCCCTGAGATCGGCCAGCGCTTGGTGCTCGGGTGCCGAGATCAACGATCTCGCGAATGATGGCACTATCGACCTCTTCGGAAAGAAATGACCGACAC
>JAPOIQ010000267.1 GCA_029978815.1 bacterium | reverse complement strand
ATTTGGCTCGGTGGCGATCGTCATTTCTGGGTCGGGTTCATTTGCCGACGAGACAGGCGCAGTCACACAGGTTCAGCCTGGCTGCATGGTGACGGCGTGGGGGTTCAAGTCCCCCTCCGACACCAATTCTTGCTCAGGCCGGCCGGAGAAACGGGTCTCAATTACCCGATGCGCTCGCGTTTCACCTCGATGCCGGCTTCCTCGCGGTACCAAGTGTCGGCCGTGACGCCTTCACTTTTTAGTAGGTGTTTCTGAACCTTCTGGGTCGGCGTCTTGGGCAGTTCCGCAACGATGCGGATGAAGCGCGGGAGCATGAAATGCGCCATACGTGGTTCGAGAAACTCAAAAAGTTCCTTGCTGTCGATACGACAACCGTCGACGGGCGCGACAACGATCATCACGTCGTCCTCACCGAGCTTGCTCGGAACCGGTATTGCCGCCGCCTCAGCGATCTCAGGATGCGCAACGACCTCGTTTTCCACTTCGAATGACGAGATGTTCTCACCTCGGCGACGGATGGCGTCCTTAATACGGTCGACAAAGAAGAAGTTGCCGTCCTCGTCGTACTTGAATCCATCGCCGGTGTGGAACCAGCCATTTCTCCAGGCCTTCGCAGTCGCTTCAGGGTTCTTGTAGTACCCGTGGTTCATCGCCCACGGGCGATCGCTGCGAAGGATGAGCTCACCGGTCTGGCCCGGTGCAACCTCGCAATCGTTTTCGTCGACCACCCTTGCCTCGATACCCGGTCGAACTTTCCCACACAGTCCCGGAGTGGAGGGGTGGAGGTCTGACATGAGCGGTGAGGAGACTTCGGTCATGTTGAACGTCGTCATGGCATCGAGGTTGTAGCGCTTGGCAACGCGCATGGCCTCGTCGGTCCATGGCACGATCACGGTTGTGCGTAGCGAGTGATCGTGCTCTCCCTCGAACTCGGGCAGGTTCAGCAGAAATGGCACCATGGCTGCGAGCAGACATGTCGCCGTGATGTTGTGGTCTCGGATGGTTGACCAGAATTGGTCGGTCCGAAAGTGGGTGTCAACCACACAGGATCCGCCGTTTGCAAGGGTGATATTGAGGAAAACCGTGCCTCCGACGTGAAAGAGGGGCAGGTTGACCAGCACGCGATCGTTTCCATCGAACCGTGGATTTGCTTCTGGCCCCATCGAATATCCCTGGAGATAGGAGGAGAGAACAGCTTTCGAAGGCCCGGTTGTACCTGACGTAAAGATGATGTATTGCGTATCCCAAGGCTCGACAGCCTCGGGCATTCCGGTCAAGCCGATTGTTGGAGTCAATGTTGATGCCGGATGAGCCGTGAGCCCCACAACTGGACTCTCGTCGCAGTTGTCATCGCCGATAATCACCATGTCGGTGAGCGATGCGGTGTCGATGTCGTTGAGTCTCGTCGCGAGGTCGGTATGGCAGACGATCAGTCGAGCGTCAGAGGTTCGGACCTGGTGCTCAAGGATGCCGCCCTTATAGGCGGTGTTGAGGGGAACATAGACCGCCCCTAGGTAGTTGAGGCCGAACCATGTAAGTACGGCGTCTGGGCCATTGGGCTGCCAAGAGAGCACGTGATCGCCTTTGACGACACCGAGGTCAGTGAAGGCCTTGGCGGTTCGACGGGTTTGCTCGAGTGTCTCGCGCCAGGTCCATGTCGGACCAGTCTGAAAAATGATTGCGACATCGTCGGGCTTCTCTTCGGCCCACCGTTCGAGGAGGTTGCCCAGTACACACTGCTCTCGAGCGAGCATCCGGTGATCGAAAACTGGTGAATCGGCCAACATCAGAACCCCCTTCTGAGATGTTGACGCGACGTTACCCGCAAGTGAGTTTGAAATTTCGACTGCAAATAGCGGTGCATCGTCGCCTACCGTCAAGTGATGGCTCTTGATGCACTTCCCGCCGAGTTCATCGGTACCCTAACCGCCAGCACTCACGAGGTCGAACGACCAGTCGTTTCACGTGGCCCGTTTGGCACCAAAGTCGTCGCCACAGTCACTGGCGGCACCTTTGTTGGCCCGAAGATCAATGCCTCGCTGCTGCCCGGTGTTGCTGCAGGTGACTGGGTCACCCTGCTCGGAGATGGAGGATTCTCGCTTGACGTTCGCCTTTCGTTCCGAACTGATGATGGCGCCGACATATATGTGACGTACACCGGTTTTGCGAAGCCCAACGGGGACGGCACGAGCAGTATTCGCACTGCACCCCGCTTCGAAACCGGCGACGAGCGTTACGCATGGCTCAACGGCCTGTTCTGTGTTGCTATCGGAGCGACCAATGACGAAGGTGTCGTGTACGAGGTCTACGCCATCTGAAACAGAGTGGGCAGTGGTCCGGCGGCGTGGTCACCGGCTCGTCAGTCGATCTATGGGTTGCGTACCGTGAATTTCAACGCGGGGTGCTCCCGCTGGCGAGCGGGAGAAGGAGAGAGTCATGGATTTCGACATCATGGTTGGTCCGAGCCGATGGAAGGACGCTGCTGAACTTGCGGTGACGGCTGAGCGCGCAGGGTTCTCCGGGTTGATGTTCACCGAGACGGGGCAGACACCGTGGATGAGCATTGCGGCAGCTGCGATGGCGGCTCCGAGCCTCACCTATTCGACTGGTATCGCTGTTGCATTCCCGATGAGCCCGATGGTTGCTGCGAGTCTTGCATGGGAACTCGCTGACAATACGCAAGGCCAGTTTCGTTTAGGGCTCGGCAGTCAGGTTCGAGCGCATATCGAGCGCCGGTACGGCATGGAGTTTGATCCTCCGGGCCCACGTATGCGGGACTATCTCCACGCAGTGCAAGCCACGCTCGCAGCGTTTCGAGGCGACGCCAAGCTTGACCACCGTGGCCCGTATTACGAACTCACGATGCTTCCTCAGCAAT
>JAPOIQ010000156.1 GCA_029978815.1 bacterium | reverse complement strand
ATCCGGCTGGTTTTGCTCCGGCGATCATCGGTTCGCCGGCGGCAACCTGGCGTGACTTGTGGTTGTGGGTGAGTGATCGAATTCAAGATGACGACAAGAATCGCAATAATCGGTTCTCTGTTGCTGCAGAGATGAATGATCGGTGCGAGCAGTTGGTCAATGCGCGGCCACTTTGGGGGCACCCGGGTTCACACGCATGTGAAGGAGTTTCTCGTTATCGGCCTGAGTCGTATGCCCCGTTTGATGAATTTCGTCTCACGGAGCAACGAGTCCGCTCCGATGGTCACCGTCCGTTCAGTTCGTGGCAACTCGCCTATCCGGGAAGTGTTGGAAGCCAGATGTTGATGGGTATGGCGTGGATTGAGAGCTTGCGTGCCTCCAGCGAGCTCGGTGAGCGAGTCAAGGTTTGGCCCTTTGAGACTGGCATTGGTCAAGGATCGCTTGATGCGAAGTCCGGAGAGATTGTGTTCGCCGAGGTATGGCCGAGCATGTTCAATATCGACCGTGACCGTCACGAGATTCTCGATGCGGCTCAAGTGATCACGGTCGTCGAACAGTTGGCACAGGCTGATGTCGATCATTCTCTTCGCACCTGGGCGAACCCTGATTTGTCTGATGAAGAGCGCTTGCTTGTTCTTCGCGAAGAGGGTTGGACACTTGGTGTCTACTGAAGATGTTCACTGGATGTTTCCGGTGGTCACATTGATGAGAGTCCCCTGAATAATTAGCCGACATCTGCCCTTGTGAGTGGTTTACCGTCTGGGCACCGTTCGGGGGTTGATATGCGAGGTTCCCAAGACAACCAGCGGCCCTCGGCCACTCATCAAGTGCTTCTCAGCCTTTGCGCGATCAGTGGCGTGCTATTTCTCGTCTTTTGGGGGCAATCTGATCAAGCTGATCTTCGTGGATGGTTATGGCGTGCGCTCGATAATGAGGCTGAAGTCGACTCCGGGCAGTTGATGCGCGTTGTCCTCGAGTTGGGTTCCCTTGGGCTCAGCGTTGGTTGTTTCTCTGCAGTTGTGCTCAGATTTTTGTCTGTCCGACGATGCCGTCGAGATCGTGCGGAAGGTCGTCAGGAATTATCAGTGATCCGATGTGCCGATGTTGGGTACTCCACTCGAATCGATCTGGTCGCAAGGGCGATCGCAACGTTTGGGGTTGAGCATCCGTTTAGTCATTTCGTAGTGATCGGGGAATCCGACGGTAGATGCGGTCTGTTGTGGAATCATTTGCCGCCATTCAGCGCCCCAAACGGTTGGACGATTGAGTCGCCGACAACGTGGTTCCTTGATGCAGCGGTGACGTTTGATATCGGTGACTTTCCGTTTCCGACGTTGGTCAGCTTGGGGTCGGCGCATGATGGCCGTGAGTATTTTGTCGATGTTCTGAGCATCGGAGGTGTCGCGTTTGTCGGTGGGGGCGCGTCGATCGCGCGCGACATCCTTCGAGCACAGTGGGCCATCTCACCGTGGAACAGGTCGAAGGCCGCAAGCATTTCTCCGTCGACCGAGGTGTATCTCGGAGATGAAGTTTCAAGTGACTTCGCAGGACTGATGATCGACGTTGAGGTCGATCAAGATCAGATCGTGTGGATGCCACGTGGACGATGCTGGAAGGTGCAGCATCAGGTATCTGGCGAGTCCTCATCTGCCAACGATCAACTCTGCGCGGAAGATTGGAACGACGATGAGACTCATCTAGCCCTTGACGTCAACATTGGTGAACGGGCCAAAACAATCTCAGATGAACCGGTTCGCCATCAATTCGGTGACTATTCCTTTGTGGTTCGAGTCCTTGGTGAAGTTGTCGTAGAGAGCGCCGCCGGAAGCGAAGTCGTATTTGAGCGCGGGAGAAGCCAAGAGTTACTCGCATGGTTGGTGACGCACGATGAGCGACCAACTCGGTCATCAGCTAAGTCTGCAATTTGGGATGTTGCAGTTCGGCCGACCACATTTGCGAATGTCGTGTCAGATATTCGTCGAACTTTGACGCGTGCATGTGAAAGCGAACGTCGTTCTGATTGGATCGAACGAGAGACCGGTGACGATCTCGTGATCGACGATCGGGTCGTCAGCGATGCAGCACTCCTTCGACATGCGTTACAGCGGGCGCAGGGTCTGCCCCCGGCCGAGGTGATTTCTTGGTTGCGCTGGCCGGTGTCTTTGCTGAGGGGTCTCCCGTTTCAGGGTGCGGTGTATCGGTGGCCCGATCCCGAGGGGTTGACGTCTGAACTAGTGATGCTCTCGACGTCAGCGTCGGCGACGCTTGCGCAGGCGTATCTTGAGGTTGCTGATCTGCAGGGTGTCATGTGGGCAACCGGACAGGGTCTTCGAGTTCTGCCCGGCGATGAGGAACTCATTGCGTTGCGAATGAGAGCCCGGGGTCGTCAGGGTGATCTTGCGGCACTGCGCCAAGAATGGGATTCCTACGAGCGGGTTCTGGCAGATGAGTGGGCCGGTGGAAGGCCTTCGCTGATGCTGCAGAATCTGCGCCGAGAACTCCTCGAAGATCGTTCTCGTTAGCTGCTGGCAAGGTGTTCGGCCATGGCGATGACCTGTCGAACTGGTCGACCGGTTGCTCTCGCGACGGCTTTTGCATCGTCGAATTCAACTTTCACCCGGTGCTCCGCCACTTTGACTCGGACTTCGTGACCATCAATGATCACGATGTGTTCTGATCGCTGCTGCGGCCAGCGTCGTACCTCTATTGCGCGAACGCCGAGTGAACCAGTGTGAGTGATCATCGTTGCTCGGATGACGTCGAGGCGGGCAGGATCACACAAGGCATGAACGGTGAATGCTGGACGGCCTTTCTTCATGACGATCGGCGTAATCCATGCATCGAAGGCACCAGCAGTCAGTAGTTGTTCAATGGCGTCGGCAAGAATTTCTCCCGTTGCATCGTCGACGTTGACTGAGAGTTCAACGGCGGCCTGACCGGCTCGGTCGCTCTGTTCAGCAAGATCGCCGATCACCACTTGTACGACGTTTGGGCGGCCTGGCACATCGGCAGTTCCTGCACCGAATCCGACGGCCTGCATTTCCATGGCTGGCATCGGTGTCCCTGATGGGCTCGATGACAGCACAGTCATTAGTGCGACACCGGTTGGCGTTGCGAGCTCCATGGTGGTGTCCACTCCGAAAGTTGCTGCGTGTCGTACGGCAAGAAGTCGACTAACAGCTGGAACCGGATTCGGAAGTTCGCCGTGAGTTGTCGAAACTGTTCCATGCCCAACCCCAATTGGGGAGTGAGAGATCTGCTCGACCCCCAACGCTTCAAGGGCGGCGCAGGAACCGACGACATCGATAATCGAATCGGTTGCTCCAACTTCATGGAGTTCAACGTCGTCGGGGTTGACACCGTGGATTGATCCTTCGACCTCAGCCAAGGTTTGGTACACCTGTAAGGCGCGCTCGCGGGTGATCGAAGAAAGATCGGATGACCCAATGAGATCAAGGATGTGACGAGCTGGTCGATGAGGATGTGTGTCGTCATGGTCATGGACGACGACGTTCGCCCAGGTAGAGCGCACTCCGCAGCGTTGAACTTCCTCGAACGTGATAGCCCAGCCTTCAATGTCGAGAGACTGCACTGCGTTGATGATGGAAAATTGGTCGGCACCGGCATCAACGAGGGCAGCCATCGTCATGTCGCCGGCCACCCCGGCGGAGCATTGAAACCACGCAGCCGTTGTCATTGTGTGCTCACCTGTCGTAGCGAGCGTGTGAGAGCAACGGCAGCACCGAATCCGTTATCGATCCCCACAACTGAGATGCCTGATGCACAACTGGCGTGCATCGCCAGCAGTGCTGTGACCCCCTCAAGGCCGGAGCCATAACCGACCGATGTCGGGACCGCAATAACCGGGCATGAGGTGAGTCCTCCAATCACGCTCGCAAGAGCTCCCTCCATTCCTGCGATGACGATGATTGCGTCTGCACTCGTCACGGTGTCGAGGTGAGCAAGAAGGCGGTGAAGACCAGCGACTCCGACATCGTGAAGTCGCAATGCATTAATGCCTGACGCCGCAAGTGTGATGACCGCCTCGTCAGCTACCGGAATATCTGAGGTTCCCGCAGTTATTACGAGAACATTCGGTTGAGGCTGGGCAAGCTCGGGTGCCTGAAAGAGCACGCAACCTCCAGCAACGACAGGAGGAGCACTCGTGCTGATTTCTTTCAGCGCCGACAATTGCTCTTGGCTTGTACGGGTAATGAGGACTGGTTCGGTGCTGTACTCCAGCATCTCGTTCACAATGGACACACATTGTTCAACTGATTTGCCTGGCCCGTAGATGACTTCGGGCATTCCCTGTCGAAGCGATCGGTGGTGGTCAACGAGAGCATCACCGGTATCGGCGAATGGGAGGCGTCGAAGTTGTTGAACAGCATCGTCTGGGGAGATTGAGCCGTCGTCGTCACCAGCGGCGTCTCGCGCACCACGTCGGCGTAGGTGCGGGCGAAGTCGTTGT
>JAPOIQ010000084.1 GCA_029978815.1 bacterium | reverse complement strand
GTAGGCGTAGCCATGGTTGTTAGTACGGGTATGACTTTCACCAGCTGATGTTGCTGGGCCAACCTTCCCGAGGATGATCACCCCGGTTGGGCAGCGGTCAACGCAGAGCGCGCAACGGGTGCAAATGTCGTCATCAATAATGAAGACAACATTGTCGGAGGGGTCTTCACCGGGGCGTTCAGTTCCTTCGGCCTCGGTAATTGACTCCGGTTGCACCATGTGGATGCACTTCCACGGACAGATATCGACACATCCTTCGCACATGATGCATTCGGACTGGTCGATATGAATGAATTGCTTCGGCTTGACCGCGCGCGTCAGATAATCGGCATCCACCTCGACGAGCGTGTACTCGTCGGTGAACGGCATCATTGGTGGATTCGCGTCAGTACGTGCCATTAGCTATACCTCAAGCTTTCCTCACGAGAGGACGGCCATACGAACTTGTCGGGAGTTCCTTCGCAACGGACTCGCCTCGCTTCTGCCACCAAATCCAGATGAAGATCAGCAAGCCGAAGTAATACGCGTGGAGAACGACAACAATTACGTCTCGGATCGCTTCGTACTGCAAGGTGAAGGGGAACCAGCCATCGAAAGCCTTTGGCTTCAGAATGCCACCAGGCCCAAAGATGATTTTGCTGCGATCCCAACCGAGATCCTTGTCTGCGTGGTCAATCCACTGGTGGGGCACGATTCCGAATGCAAGGAACATGACACCAAAGGCATAGGTCGAACCGACCATCGCCTCACCCCAAGACGTCGGCTTGCCGACTGGGCGACGGCGGCCGTAGGCCATAACTGCGAAGGTCAAGATGTTGGACGCGATGAACGACGTCAAAAACGCCGTATTCATTCCCGGCCACTCAAGCACATTCCAGTTAAAGGCGAACATCTCGCTCCTCATTGCTTTCCGTTGATCGTGCCCTGTTACAGCACTACCCGCAGAGACTGTAGTCGCGTTAGCAGCCAATTCTCCTATTTCCAGAGAACGGCCAAAAGCGAATTTCCTCCATTCTGGCACCTACCACCCGGGCTCACGTCAGGTTGTGCATAAGTTCATTACGAAGATCTTCAGGATCGTGCTCGAAGATTCACGCGTTCGAGCATTCGCCGTCTATCGTGTTGGGGTGACTGAGATTCCAGAGCATCTCCTTCAGCGCAGCCGCGAGCGCCGCGCCGCGCTTGGTGGAGGCGACGCAACCACCGCCGCTCCTGCAGAGACCACCCCATCATCGTCTGCTCCTGCAGTTGCTGAAGCATCTGCCCCCGCTGGTCCTACTCCTCGTGCTGCTGCACCTGCGGCTGCCAGCCCTCCTCCCCCGAAGCCCGACTCATTCGTCGTGTCGAAATATCGCTCACGTAAGAAGATCCCAGGCTGGGCGATGGCCGGTCTCGCCCTCCTTCCAATTTGGATGTTTATGTATGTCCGCTCAGTGACCGCCCAAGCTGAAGAGGCCTCTGGTCCTCTCGCAATTGGCGCAGAGCAGTACGCGACTTGTGCCGGTTGCCATGGCGGAAACGGGCAGGGTGGTGTTGGCTATCAGTTCTCAGAAGGTGAGGTTCTTAAGACCTTCCCGAATATTGAAGATCAACTCCGCTACGTGATGTACGGAACAGGTGCGTACAACATCGCAGGGGTTTCAAATTATGGAAACCCTGATCGCGAGGGTGGTCCTCACCTTGCGGGCGAGCGCGGTGTCATGCCTGGCTTTAGTGGTGCGATTACCGATTACGAACTCCTCGGCGCAGTTTGCTACGAGCGGTACACCCTCGGTGGCGCCGACTCAGAAGGCGAATATGCCGAAGAATTTGAAGAATGGTGCTCAGAAGAGTCTGAGATCTTCCTCGAACTAGAAGGCGGAGCCGCTCTTGCATCGATCCACGAGTCGCATGAGGGCATCATCGAAATCGGTGATGGTCCTGCCGATGGATCGCCCGCAATGATGGAGGGCTAAGACGGCGACGTCACCATTATCTCGCCACGATGCTCTTGTCATCGGCGGCGGACCTGCAGGAGCGAGTGCCGCAATCTCAATTGCAGTGCGAGGTCACTCGGTTGCACTCGTAGAACAACGACCGCCCGATCGAGGTCGCTCTCACCGGTCGTGGCTTCTCAATTATGAAGCGTTCAACGATCTGCAGATTCTTGAGGTAAAACTTCGCTCCCACGAGATCGCCAACGTGCGGTTTTCTCACCATCACGCAGGCATCGAGCGCCCATTGCGAGCCGGGACCGCGTACGCAATCAGCCAAGACAATCTGTTTGCAGCGCTTCGACAGCGAAGCCGAGATGTCGGCGTTGAGGTACTTGAAGACACGCGAGCCACTGCCCCAATCATCGACCGAGGGTTTCTTCGCGGAGCGCTCGTTGACAACGACCGCGAGTTACATGCGGAGTACACGGTCATTGCAGATGGGGCGAACAGCACATTTGGTCGAAACCTTGGCACCTATCGACGCCGCGACCTCCCCTACCTCATTGCGATTAACGGCACCTGGTCCTCCAACCTTTCAAACTCAACAACCGTCGACATTGCACTCGATCTCACCCGGTCGGACGGGAGCCCCCTTGCGGGTTACGGCTGGCTACTTCCCAATGGAAACGATTCTGTCACTGCGGGAATCGTTGTGCCGTCGACAGTGAGAGATGTTGAATCGGTCAATCTTCAACAGGTCTTGCTCAACATGGTCAACACTCATGCCGATACGTGGGGTGTCGATCTTGACTCACTGCTGGAACTTGGGCGAGAACGCCGGTTGCCTGTAGGCGGCTCAGTTGGGCCAATCCTTGGTCCGACATTTGTCGTCGCTGGAGATGCCGCATCGACCGCAGACCCGCTGAGTGGAATAGGTGTGTCGGGTGCCGTCCGGTCGGGAAGACTTGCGGGGAATGTTGTTGCCGATGCGATAGGCGAAGGTGCCTCGGCACCTCTCCAGCGTTACTCGTCCGACCTCTCGGCTGCGCTCGGGAGACGTCGACGTCTCGGCCGAGTACTCCTGCCCGTCCTCGGTCACAAGTTTGGCCGATTCGCACTTCCTCTTGCTGCGCACTCCCGGTTTGCAGCAGATGCATTACTGCGCTCAACCTTCGACACATCGCTTAACGACTGAATGGCGAGGAAGCCGCTCGCAAGGAACGTGAATATCAGGCGGTTGGCGACAACACGGTGTCGAGGAGCGCTCCTGGCGCCGCTCGCATCGCCTCTGTCGCCCGACTATCAGGGAACCCATCAGTGGCAGCAATTGCGGAAGCAACAAATGATTTGGCGATATCACAGGCGTCGTCAACTCCGCCGGAGCCACGAACGATCTGCAGGGCTTCAACCCGTTGAGTCTCGTCGAGTGTCTCGCCAAATAGTTCCTGAAGACGATCAGCCTCGGAGCCGCCCTTTGCCAAGGTGCACAGCACTGGCAGTGTGTAGACGCCCACCTGCATATCGTGGCCGGCACGTTTTCCTAGTTCCTCGTCGGTCGACACGATGTCAAGCACATCATCAATGATCTGGAAGAGCATTCCAAACGAATCGCCGTAATCGGTCAGAGCATCAACGACAGGGCGGTCAAGACCAGCAACAATTCCACCAACTCGCGCTGAGGTGCCGTACAACGAAGCAGTCTTTCCTCTGATCGAAGCGAAATAGCTTTCGTTTGTTCGAGAGGGGTCATAAGTTGTACGAAGTTCTTCAATCTGACCCTCGCACAACCATGCAATAGTCTTCGCCAACAGTCCGGCGACCTCAGTTCCTAGGGATGCTGCGATTTCTGAGGCACGCGCCAATAAAAAGTCGCCTGCGAGAATTGCCTGAAGGTTTCCCCATTTTGCGTTGACTGTTTCTACGCCACGTCGAGTGGGAGATTCATCCATGACATCGTCGTGATAGAGCGAGCCGAGATGAACGAGTTCGCACGAGACCCCACCTCGAACTACGTCTCGCGAAATTGATGCGTCACCAAGTGCACCGGCCACCATTGTGAGGACTGGCCGTAAGCGTTTCCCGCCAGCAATGATGAGATGCTGCGCCAATTCCGTGAGATGTTCGTCAGAGGTCTGCACGGACGCGAGAAGTTCGTCTTCAATCCGTTGACGCTCAGAACCAAGCATCTCGAGGAGTGGGAAGACAGTTTCGGCCACGAGCGAAGGTTACGCCCTTAAATATGACTTCGATAACACCTGCGCAATCATCGCCGCTTCGTTCGGCTTGACGCCCTCAGCCACCGGTAGGATGACAAAAAGAAAGACGACCTGAAAGGCGGATCATGTTCGAACGCTTCACTGACCGAGCCCGGCGGGTAGTCGTCCTCGCGCAAGAGGAGGCCCGCCTTCTCAATCATGCCTACATCGGCACCGAGCACATCCTGCTCGGACTCATTCACGAGGGCGAAGGAGTTGCTGCGAAAGCTCTCGAGAGCATGTCGATTTCTCTCGAGGCAGTTCGTAATCAGGTTGAGGAAATTATCGGCCAAGGCGGGTCGTCTCCGTCGGGCCATATTCCCTTCACCCCACGTGCGAAAAAGGTTCTCGAGTTGTCGCTCCGTGAAGCTCTTCAGCTCGGCCATAACTACATCGGCACCGAGCACATCCTGCTCGGACTCATCCGCGAAGGCGAAGGTGTCGCCGCTCAGGTACTCGTGAAGTTGGGTGCCGACCTGTCCCGCGTTCGTCAGCAGGTCATCCAACTCTTGAGCGGGTACCAGGGCTCTGGTGGAAGCGGACAGTCAAGCCGACCCGAATCAGGTGGTCAGGCCGCAGGTACTGGCAGCTCATCGAAATCTGATGGTGACGACAAGAACAGTCAGATCCTCGATCAATTCGGACGCAATCTCACTCAAATGGCTCGTGAAAACGCGCTCGACCCGATGATCGGCCGAGCAACCGAGCTCGAACGAGTGATGCAAATTCTTTCTCGCCGCACGAAGAACAACCCGGTGCTCGTCGGTGAGCCAGGTGTTGGTAAGACCGCAATCGTTGAAGGCCTTGCGCAGCGCATCGTTAACGACGATGTTCCAGACACGCTTCGAAACAAGCAGCTCTACACCCTCGACCTCGGTTCTCTTGTCGCAGGTTCCCGCTATCGCGGTGACTTCGAGGAGCGTCTCAAGAAGGTGCTCAAAGAGATCAACACCCGTGGTGACATCATCTTGTTCATCGACGAAATTCATACGCTCGTCGGTGCTGGAGCAGCCGAGGGTGCAATCGATGCTGCATCGATCTTGAAGCCGATGCTGGCTCGCGGCGAACTTCAAACCGTTGGCGCAACAACTCTTGACGAGTACCGCAAGCACATCGAGAAAGATGCGGCTCTTGAGCGTCGTTTCCAGCCTGTCAAGGTTGAAGAGCCGACCCTTTCCCACACGATCGAAATTCTCAAAGGTGTGCGCGAGCAATACGAAACGCACCACCGTGTCACGATTACCGATCAGGCAATTGTCGCCGCGGCAAACCTCGCAGACCGCTATATCTCAGATCGTCACCTGCCCGATAAGGCAATCGACCTCATCGACGAAGCGGGTTCACGACTTCGCATCAAGCGTATGCAAACTCCTCCAGACCTTCGAGATATCGAGCGCCGACTCGAAGATGTGCTTCGCGAGAAGCGAACCGCAGTCGAAGAACAACGGTTCGAGGATGCTGGTGCGCTCCGAGATCAAGAAAAGTCACTCCTTGAAGAGAAGGCTGCGAAAGAGTCCGAAGTAAAAGCGTCTGGTGTTGACCTCTTTGACGAGGTTGATGAAGAAGCGATCGCTGATGTCCTCTCAATGTGGACTGGAATTCCGGTGTACAAGCTCACCGAAGAAGAAACCCAGAAGTTGCTCCGCATGGAAGACGAACTTCACAAGAGGATCATCGGCCAAGACAATGCG
>JAPOIQ010000169.1 GCA_029978815.1 bacterium | reverse complement strand
CCTCAACGGCGCGCCACATTAGTCGTCCACGACGATTCGGTCGCTCGACTTCAAGTGCTTCGGGTCGCAACGAACGAGCGGCACCATCTGCATCGTGCACAAGGATGCTCCCGTCGGCACCTACAGACGAAATGCGCCCCATGGTCCAACGCGAGCGATCATGGCGCCGGAAACGAACACGCTCTCCTTGCCGAAGGCCGATGCTTCGTAGTTCGGCCGCGGACATCGTTGTTAGTAGCCCAGGGTGCGACGCTGAAGTCGCTGCATTCCTGTGATCCACTTCTGAGGATCTGAACCCTTGAACTTCAAGTAATCGCCGACTTCTGGATGCGGGAGAATAAGGAAGCGTTCGTCGTTGATTGCCTGGTGAACAACCTCTGCGACGTCGGACGGCTCGAGTACCTCGCCAACTGATCTCACAACGTCACCTCCGGTGCCGATGGGAGAGTCGGAATTCAACATCGCAGTGTTGACACCTTGTGGGCACAAGCAACTCACCTTGAGACCGCGTGCGCCATAGGTGATTGACATCCACTCCGCAAAGGCGACCGCAGCATGCTTTGTCAGTGAATACGGGGCCGAGCCGATCTGCGCAAGAAGGCCAGCTGCAGAGGCGGTGGAGCAAAAATATCCTTCTCCGCGATCAAGCCAAGCTGGAAGAAGTCGTCGAGCCGCCCATCGATGCGCATGAGTATTGATGGCAAATGAGAGATCCCAGACCTCCTCGTCGTCCATAGGGTCGGTGCCGATTGCAACACCTGCATTCGCAAAGAACAGATCGACGGTTCCGAAGTGACTCTCGGCGGTATCGATGAGCTCGATGTTTCCGGCCTCAGTTGAAAGGTCAACTGCAAGGGCAACCGCTCCGGGCAGCTCAGCTGCTACTGATTCTGGTGAGCGCTGATCTGCAAGTACGAGGCGCGCCCCCGCTGCGTGAAAGCGCCGCGCAAGGGCTGATCCGATCCCTCCCGCAGCACCGGTAACGACGACATGACGATCTTTAAGGTCCATGTCGCCACATTAGATGGCAGATGATGCGCGCACGATGGCCGTAGGAGCGATACGGTGATATCGATGACTGAAAGCAGCGCAATCAGCACGGCAGTTCTCGACGACGAAGAGATCGTTTCAAACGACTCCTCAACCGTTGACACCGCTGCCGCAATCTCTGTGATCGACGAGGAGCTCGTTCGTTTGGTTCAGCGCGAACTTGTCTCGGCGAACGAAGTGACCGACGTTTTGCTTGATATTCGTCGGCTCATCGCCGGCTAACTCAGAGTAAAGGCAAGAACGCCGTCGCCAGTGCGACGCCGACAACCGCGCCGGCGACGACATCGCTCGCATGGTGGATACGAACGTGAAACCGACTCGTTGCGACAATTGCCGCAATGAGGATCCACAGAGCGATCCACCATCCACCCGTCATTGACGAGAGCATGACCGCAGAAAATGCTGCCGCAGAGGCGTGCCCACTTGGAAATGAAGATGTCTTGGGTCTTCTCACTGTGAGGCCATCGGCGCCATGTTCAGTTGGTCGCTGCCGGCGAAAGAGCCGTTTGATGCCTTGATTCACGATGAGGCTTTCGACACCAAGAAGCAGGGACAGCAACACGATCTCTCGGAATTCCCCTGTGATGAGACCCCGCATAGCGCTTGTGAGGTGCCAGATCACACTCCAATCCCCGAGGGTGCTTGCGGCCACCATGACGGAGTTGAGGAACGTCACATTGCGTGCCGGTTGATACCACGAATCAACTCGAGAATCGAGGGCGTCAGCCGCTTGTGAAACTGTTGAGAATTTCACGACGGCCTCATGCGACATCTGGTCGGCGTGGAGCCTCAACGAGTGCCACTTGGGGATCCCCGCCGAATTCAGGGCACCACTGTTGAAATGTGCAGTAGTTGCAGAGAGCACTTTTGCGCGTCGGAAATTTTCCGCTTTCGCACGCCTGCGAAATTGCTTGGTGAACAGCTGTGAGGCGTTGCTCGGTGAAGGAGATCGTTTTGCTCGATGGTCTTGCACTAATCGTCTGAGATGACTTGACGTACATCAACCGAAGTTCGGAAGCATCCTCTTCGAACTCCTGCTGGCACAACAGGGCGTAAAAGTGAACACCAGCCAACGCCTTTTTTTCGAATGAAGGTCCAGGCGCGCGTCCCGTCTTGTAGTCGGTGATGACAAGACGGCCATCTCCGTCTCGCTCAAGGCGATCGATGATTCCTCTTAACGTGACGTCTCCAAACGTCGCCTCGATCCGAAGTTCGAGTCCAACAGGATTGACCTGCTGCGGGTCCTCCATCTCGATGGCGTTCAGCGCGAGCTTGCGGCATTCGTCCCCAAGTTTGACGAATTTTGCATCGGTGAGACCAAGGAAGAGAACATCATCATTTGTTTCGTACTCGCTAAGCATCTGATCGACGGCCGAGTGGAGATGTTCAGCACGGCGCTCGCTGTTGGGGCGCTCATAGAAGTGCTCCAATGCTTGGTGAACCATGGTGCCGCGAACAGTTGCCTCCGTCGGCGGATCGAACAATTCGTCAAGGCTGGAGAATCGAAATGCGAGCGGACACGAGAGAAACGAATCGATACGTGAGGGGGAGAGGGTCGTGGGGGGTGCGTAAGCACTCATAGGTGACAGCCTGCCAGATAAGGCTCAGGCGTGAGGGCTATCGAAGAGGTCATCGACCATTTGTGCGACTTCGGCTGGTACAACGAACGGACCGAAGTGGTTCCAAGAGGCGTTGAGGTGATACGAGCCATTCGGTAATCGATTGGCAACGCCCTCAGCGAAATTTGAAGGTTGGTGGTCTTCGACCACTCCCGCAATGACCTTGACCCGGAGATCGATTTCGCTCAGCGACTCCCACAGATGGTTCCGGTGAGCTGCACGAAATACCGACGCCTCAAATGTTGGGGTGCAGGCCAACGCCACCACTCCGTCATCGCCTGATTTCACCCCGTAGTTCACATAGTCGCTCAGCGATTGACGTGTGAACATTCCGAGCGGTGGTTTTGAGGCGTAGTTCTCGATCGCGGCGGCTGCACTATCGAACGATGGACGCCGTCGCTCTGCGCCAACCGCAATCGGGAGATTCGCAACATCGAAATTGTCGTTTGGGGGCGGGGCAATTGGTTCGAAGGCGACCAGCTGTGAGAACGCGCTTGTATCTCTGAGGTGTGCCATCAACACCGCTGCGCCGCCCATCGAGTGCCCAAATGCGCGCAGACCACCGTTCGGAGCAAGGTGACGAGCCACAGTCAGGGCATCATCGCCAAAGCACTCCCATGTTTCGACTGAAGGTCCTGGCGGGGGTGTCTCGCCATGCCCGGAGTAATCGAGTGCCCAAACCGTCCAGCGTTCTGACAGATGCTGTGCGAATTCGAGATAGCAGCGGCCATGAAAGCCAGTCGCATGTGAGATCAGTAGCGGCTCATCTCCTGAACCACCGAGATGGTGCAGTACGAGAGGGGTTCCGTCAGTTCGAGAGAGCGTGATTCGGTTGCTCACCGGAGAGCATCCACAAACATCTTCGTCTCTTCAGCAATCTGTGCAGGGACTGCGTAACCCTCGCGGTCGCAAATCGTGGACCAGTTATCGCGGACTGATTCAGGCGAAAGTTCTGGGTCGGTGAAACCCTGACACTCGCCGATAAACACCTCTGCGACACGCCCGCCACCGACCGAGAAGACACGGCCCGTTGCGTCGCATGACTCATGTGCCAAAAAGGTGACGAGTGGTGCCACGTAATCAGGCTGCAACTTTTGCCCGAGGTCGCCGAGAAGGTCTTCAGTCATTCTTGTAAGTGCGATTGGAGCAATAGCGTTCGCGGCAATATTGAACCGCGCTCCTTCGACGGCGAGGACGCGAGTGAAACCGACGAGCCCCATTTTCGCGGCGCCGTAGTTTGCCTGGCCAAAGTTGCCGAAAATGCCAGCAGCCGACGATGTCGAGATAATGCGTCCGTATCCCTTTTCTCGCATCACCCGAAATGCCGGACCCGTCACGTTGAATGCCCCCTTCAGGTGCACATCAAGCACTGGGTCAACAAGGGATTCATCCATGTTGTGAAAGGCCTTGTCCCTCAGGATTCCGGCGTTGTTGATGACGATGTCGACTGTGCCAAAAGCAGAAAGGGCAGTCTGTACGATTGCCTCACCACCCTCGGCGGTTGCCACCGAGTTGGTGTCTGCAACAGCCTCTCCGCCAAGCGCAACAATTTCGTCGACAACCTTGTCTGCAGCTCCCTTATCTGATCCGGTGCCATCAACGGATCCACCGAGGTCATTCACGACAACGAGAGCGCCTCGTGATGCCATGAGGAGGGCGTGCTGG
>JAPOIQ010000132.1 GCA_029978815.1 bacterium | reverse complement strand
TGAATGGTTGAATAGAGGCGTCATGTTGGAAAAAGTTCTTGCGACAATTGAGGTCATTCGGCCGGTTCTTCAAGCTGACGGTGGCGATGTTGAACTGGTAGGAGTCGATGAGGAAACCGGCGTCGTGTCGGTTCGTCTCATTGGAGCCTGTGGCACCTGTCCTGTTTCCACCCAGACGTTGAAGGGTGGTATCGAGAGAATCATGCGGGACCGGGTCGATGGCGTAACAGAAGTTGTCGACGTCGCAGCAGCGGAGAATGTGATCTGATGGGGCGCGCCGCGGCAGACCCCGAAGCCCTGTTTTCCGCAGCAACCGAAGGCGATCGGGCCGCAACCGCCCGTTTGCTTTCACTTATCGAACGTGGTGGAGAACCCGGCCGTGTTGTCGGCCGGCTTGCGTATCCACTGAGTGGTGGCGGTTATACGGTTGGGCTCACCGGGGCACCAGGTGCGGGAAAAAGCACTCTGACCAGTGCAACGATTGGCCACCTTCGCTCACTCGAACTCGAAGTAGCGGTTCTCGCAATCGACCCATCGTCACCGTTCACGGGCGGCGCAATTCTGGGTGATCGAGTTCGGATGCAGGACCACGCAACCGACCCGGGAGTTTTCATACGCTCGATGGCAACCCGTGGTCATCTAGGCGGATTATCTCTCGCCACACCTGAAGCCGTGAGACTGCTTGATGCGCTCGGCCGGAAATGGATTCTCGTTGAGACCGTGGGCGTTGGCCAGGTCGAGGTTGAAGTTGCAGGTAAGGCCGACACGACTGTCGTCGTCGTCAACCCAGGATGGGGTGACAGCGTTCAGGCGAACAAGGCTGGCTTGATGGAGATCGCAGACGTCTTTGTCATCAACAAAGCCGATCGAAAAGGTGTCGAGGAGACCCGCAGAGACCTCGAGCAAATGCTCGATCTCTCAGATCTTCCTCATGACGCATGGCGCCCAACCATTGTTTCGACCGTTGCGAGCACCGGTGAAGGGGTGCCCGAACTCTGGAACGCAGTGCTTGAGCATCGCGAGTTTGCTGAGCGCTCCGGCGTGCTGGCAGAGCGTCGTCGATTCCGCTCCTCCGAAGAGTTGCGCGAGATAGTTGCGAATCGCCTTCGCGAGAGGGCGCGTCAGATCTGCACCGGCGATCGCTGGGATGCAGTGACCGTTGATGTTGTCGAGCACCGTCGCGACCCTTGGTCAGCGGCAGACGAAATGCTCGCTCCTGTTGACGCGTAGTTACGCGAAGGTGCCGGCCGAGTTGCGCGCTGAAGCGCATCGATCACGAACGAAGGCCCCGGACGGCCTCGTGTTTGCCATCGAGATGCGACCTGGCGAATTTCTGTCACGGACCATCCGCTTCGCAAGGCCGAAATAAGCGCGGTTGCGGTTGCTGTCTCGGATGCGTGTGCCCGAAGGAGTGCGAGGGTGCTTGGCACACTAAGGACAGGAATCCCGTCAACGTCGACGATGTCCTCCTGAGCGAGTCCTCGAGTGAAATGAGTGACAATTTCCCCGGGTGCGCCAGGCCATGATCCTTTGCGACACAAGAGGTGGACTCTCTCGTCGTCCTCGCATCCGTCGAGTCCGTGGAGGCGGACGGCTGATGCATGAGAAATCACTCCATTGCCAGGGCCCATCGTTGCGAGGCGACAGCGTTGGCGCCACGTGTGAGGAAAAGTGGTTGAACGCAGCACACGGTGTGAGGGCTTGTCGAGGACGCCGAGGTCGATGAGCCTGCGCTCTCTATGCCACGTCACACCGAAATCTCGTGCGGTGGCTGATGTGGCTAACCCGTCGTGTTCTCGCAGATATGTGAAGAAGTCATGCATGCGCCGAGGGAGGTCACCCCCTTGACGGTGCAGGAAAACGGTCAGCGACCCACGAAATCTGCTTTTCCGGGGCCATGCTCCAAGAAGCTCTTGACCCCAATCTGGGAATCCTCAGAACGGAACACTTCGGTGAATACGTGACGCTCGACGGCTAAGCCCTCCTCGAGAGACATCGACATGCCACGATCGATTGCTTCTTTGGTAAGTGCCTGAGCGACGAGTGCGCCCTTGGCAAGATCTGCCGCAAGTTGAAGGGTTCGGTCTCGGAGAGATTCGTGCTCAACTACTTCGTCAGCAAGCCCAATACGAAGTGCTTCATCAGCGGCTACTTGACGGCCTGAAAGCGAGATCTCTTTTGCACGACTCGCCCCGACAATACGGGGGAGACGCTGCGTACCGCCTCCACCTGGGATGATTCCAAGCAAGATCTCGGGTTGACCAAATACGGCCTTCGTTGATGCGATGCGGTAGTCGCATGCCATTGCGAGTTCACACCCGCCGCCCAGCGCATAACCGGCGACTTCGGCGATGACCATCCGTGGAAGGGCCGAGAGGGCTCCGAGTGCATCATGGAATTTGCGAGTAATGGCTGCGCCTTCTTCTGGTCCACCAAATTCTGAGATATCGGCCCCTGCGGCAAAGATTCGTTCCCCACCGGTAACGATGATTGCTCCGGGAAGGTCTGCTGCGAGCTCGTTTGCAATCGAATGCAGCCCGTCGAGGACGGCCGTGGACAGCGCGTTTACCTTGCCGTTAGTGAGCGTGATGATGGCGACACCGTCATCACGGCGTTCGAGATTGATCACTGATTCAGAAGTCATTGCTCCAGCATTGCCGATTGGGCTAGGTCTCGCCGAGCGCATCGAGATAACAGTCCATCATTCGGCTGGCGATAGCTGGCCACGAATAGGACTGTTCGATGAGCCTTCGGCCGTTCTCGCTGAGAGTCTGAGCGAGGTCGCGGTCACGTAAGACTGCGTCGATTCGATCTGCCAACTGGTTCGTGTTACCCGGCTCGAAGGTCAATGCAGCGTCGGTTCCTTCGACAACCTCAGAGAGCCCTCCAGTTTCGGCAACCACCAGTGGCGAACCTCCCGCAAGCGCTTCGAGGGCGATCACGCCAAACGGTTCGTAGAGCGATGGGATGACGACACAGGCTGACCGGTGAAGGAACGCACGAAGTTCGTTGTCTGAGACGTAGCCGGGGAGGTCGATGAGGTCGCTGACCCCAATGACATCAATCTGTGATTGCAATTCGGCGAGGTACGAACCGCGTCCCGCAATCACGCAATGGGCGTTGGGGTGTCCTGGCCGCAGTTGCGCCATCGCCGCTGCGAGGACATGAAAGCCTTTTTCGTATTGAATCCGGCCCCACGCGAATACCAGGTTTTCGTCGGGTCGCTCATCGATATCAGGCTGAGGAGCAGCCCACCAGGTTTGATCAATGCCTCCAGGCACACTCCTCACGACGGTTGGATCGAGTTCGAAATCGGAGGTGACCTGGCGACCAAGGATTTTCGAAATTGCGATCACTCGGCGAGAGGCTGATGCAAGCCACCATTCGATTCCGTTGACATCTGTGGGAACTCCAGGAGGCACATGACCACCGCGTCGACCGCGTTCTGTTCCATGAAATGTTGTGATGAGTGGGCAATCGTTTTGTCGAGCAAGTACCTGTGCTGCCCACGCAACTTCCCAGTCATGGGCGTGAACAACATCGGCCCGCCAGTCGCCAAGATCTGCTGCGGCCATCACAAATGCATGATTTGCTGATGCAATCCGGGCAATTGCTCGATCAGGGAGCCACGGCAAGTCAACATCGGCACGGAGTATTCGTAGCGAGCCGGTCTCTGTGAACCGTGCAGTGCCATTCGTTCGTCTCGTCACCACAACCACGTCATGGCCGCCATCGGCCAATGCGTGCGCAAGTCCATCGACATGCGCAGCGCGTCCGCCTGATGTTGACGGCGGGGTTTCCCAGGAGAACATGAGTATGCGCACTAGCGCGCACCATAGTCTTTAGGGGTGACTCACGCCCGACTTGTCGACCCTGTGCCGGGCGAACTCGATCTTCACCTCTTCAACGAGGGCACTCACCGTCGCCTTTGGGAAATGCTTGGCCCACAGCGAACAGAAAACGGTGTGCGGTTCGCAGTATGGGCGCCGAATGCGGAGCGGGTAGAGGTCTTGGGTGACTGGAACGGGTGGAGTGGCAATGAATTGCACCCCGTCGAATCCTCGGGTGTTTGGGCAGCTGTCATCGACGGCGCGGTGCCAGGGCAGTTCTACAAATTTCGTGTAACGGGAGCCCACGGGCGAGAGGTCATGAAAGCCGACCCGATGGCGCGACGCAGTGAACTTCCACCCGGAGATGCATCAATCATTCCCAGTGATGATGTTCCATTCGAATGGTCTGATCACGAATGGATGGATGATCGCCGAGGAGTATTGGCCGGCGAGAAGCCGATGCGCGTTTACGAGGTTCACGCAATGTCGTGGCGCCCCGATCTTGCATCGTGGGATGACATGTGCGAACCACTTATCGAACATGTTCAGCATCTCGGATTCACCCACGTTGAGTTCCTGCCGGTCTCGGAGCATCCATTCGGTGGGTCGTGGGGCTATCAGGTGACAGGGTTCTTCGCTCCGACCGCCCGACTCGGTGATGCCGACGGACTTCGGAGGTTGATCAACCGACTGCATGAAGCCGGCATTGGGGTCATACTTGATTGGGTCCCTGCGCACTTCGCAAAAGACTCGTGGTCGTTGGGCCGATTTGATGGAACCGCCTTGTACGAGCATGACGATGCGCGGCGTGGAGAGCACCCCGACTGGGGAACGTTCATCTTTAACACTGGTCGAACCGAAGTTCGAAATTTTCTCATCAACAATGCCCTCTACTGGCTGCACGAATTCCACGTCGATGGGCTTCGCGTTGATGCTGTCGCATCAATGCTCTATCTCGATTATTCCCGTGAGGATGGGGAGTGGTTGCCGAATAGGCACGGAGGTAACGAGAACCTCGACAATGTCGCATTTCTGCAGGAACTCAACACCGTCATCGGCGCAGAGTTTGGCGATGT
>JAPOIQ010000279.1 GCA_029978815.1 bacterium | reverse complement strand
GTGTCATCCGAGAATGGAGTGCCGTCATTGAGATCACGAACGCCGTAGGTCGAATGGTGAGCCAGTTCGCCATGGCGCGCCACCATGACCTGCCAGCCAGCTAGCCGACCGTCATCGACATAGCGTTTGAAATGCGTGTCAATACGAGTTAGCCGGGCGAGGTCGAATCCGTGACTCATCGAATAACACCTGTGTCCTCTCCGTGGGCGATCAGCTGTTGATGAATCGCGTCTGCTGCGCGTTCGAGCTCGTCGCGGTCGACGCTCGATGCTGCATTTGAAAATGAGAGGTCGGACATCTCGTTTGTTGGCAACACGTGGAGATGAGTGTGGGGAACTTCGTATCCAGCAATGATGAGTCCAACTCGCTCGGGACTAAACGCCGCTTGCTGAGCCTTAGCTATTCGGTGGGCGATGTCAAAAAGATGACGAGCAAGTGCTGGTTCGAGGTCAACCCAGTGGTCTACCTCGGAAATGGGAATCACTAGGGCGTGCCCGTGCGACATCGGGTTGATCGACATGAAGGAAACGCATTTGTCGTCACGCCAGATGAAGGTTCCCGGAATTTCACCATTGATGATGCGTGTGAAGATTGTTGGCATTCCGACACCATAGAGCGGACGCATCGACTCGAACGAAGGTGACATGACACGCGCAGGGCACGCCATGTTGACCTAACATCGTGGGTCTCTGGAGGCACGAAGGGAACCGCAACGACAATGAGTGACGAACCGATGCATCCCTCCAACGTCAGCATGTTTGATGGCCTATTAACGATTCCAAATGCGGTAACGCTTGTCCGTCTTCTCTGTCTTCCAGTGTTCCTCTGGGTGCTCTTTGGACTCGATAATCAGCACGCAGCGGCCTGGCTGCTCGGCAGCATCGGCGCAACTGATTGGGTCGACGGTTTCTTAGCGCGTCGCCTCAATCAGACAAGTGAATTCGGAAAGATTTTTGACCCTACGGTTGACCGACTGTTGTTCTTCGTAGGAATCATTGCACTCATTATTGATGGGTCAGCACCGTTGTGGTTTGCGCTCATTGTGCTCATCCGCGAGATTCTTGTGGCGGCAATGATGCTGGTCGCGACCTTCATCTTCAAAATGGAGCGATTCGACGTCACATGGTGGGGTAAGACCGCGGCATTCTTGCTGATGTTGACCTTTCCCGGCTTCCTGATGGGGGCGAGCGGGATGCCCATTGCCTCAGCGTTCACGGCAGCTGCCTGGATATTAGGTATTCCGGGAATCGCTCTCAGCGTGTACACGGCATGCGCGTATGTGCCTCTCGTCCTCGAAGGCGTGCGCCTGGGTCGCCAGCGCCGCTGAATTTCATCGGCTAGCAGTTCCCCGAGTTCCTCAAAACCGCTACCGTTAGTCCAATGGAGATCCCCAGTCACCTCAGGTATTCCGCGGACCACGAATGGGTCGCCACAAATAACGATGGCACGGTGCGTATAGGTATTACCGACTACGCCCAAGATGCACTCGGCGATGTTGTCTTTGTTGACCTTCCGGCAGTCGATGCCCGCTTTGAGGGTGGAGCCATGTGTGGAGAGGTCGAGAGCACCAAGTCGGTTTCTGAGATTTATACCCCGCTTGCGGGCGTGGTGGTCGCCGTGAATACGGCCGTTCAAGATGATCCTTCATTATTGAATTCAGATCCCTACGGCGAGGGATGGATGATTGAGATCCGAGTCGATGATTCGTCGATGATCGACCAATTGCTCACAGCAGATGCGTATCGGGCACTCACAGGGGAGTGACGGCGGTGTCATACGTGTTTTGCAATCAATGTGGCCATCGAAACCCGCCGGGAAGCAATTTCTGCTCGAGTTGCGGAGATCCACTCGACGTTCTCGACGATCGCACCATCACATTGATCACAGTTGATCCGCTACAGGATGCTCCCGGTTCTGGCGACGACATCTCCGTCAACATCGGTGAACTTTCACACGGTGTAGGGGTTCTCATCGTGAGATCCGGCGGGCTTGCCGGTATGCGCTACAGCCTCGAAGCAGAAAACACCCGTATTGGTCGCCACCCAGATTCAGAAATTGTGCTTGACGACATCACTGTGTCTCGCCGTCATGCGGCGATAATTCGCCGCAACAGCGAATACGAAGTTCTCGACTCGGGATCACTCAACGGCACGTATGTGAATCAGCAGCGCATTGAGGCAGCTGTGTTGCGTCACGGCGATGAAGTGCAAATAGGCAAATTCCGTTTGGTGTTCTTCGAGCGGTCGGATGCCTGAGACAGAATCCGACTACCTCTCCATCGGTGAGGTGTTGGGGCTTCTCGTCGAGGAGTTTCCTGAAGTAACAATTTCGAAGATCAGATTCCTTGAAAGCCAAGGTCTGATTAATCCTGAGCGGACAACTTCTGGCTACCGCAAGTTTCACGATATCGATGTCGAATTACTGCGGGTGATCCTTAGCGAGCAGCGAGAGAATTACCTCCCGCTGCGAGTGATCAAAGATCGTATTGACTCGGGGGAGATTGACCCTTCAAAAGAGATTTCACGTCCTCTGGGAATTGAACGTCCTTCACCACCAGCAGAAGGTGCAGACACGCAACAACACCCGTCAGCTCGCTCGCATCGCCCGGCGACGGATCAACGACCACCGTCGCAGCCTGGCAGCAACGTCGTTGGTATCAGTACTGGTGTTCAACTTGACCGAACAG
>JAPOIQ010000123.1 GCA_029978815.1 bacterium | reverse complement strand
CGCCCCACAGCATGTTCGATGCAGGCACGCGTACGTTGTTGAAACGGATGTGCATGTGACCGTGCGGAGCATCATCTTCACCGAACACGTGCATTGCACCGCGAATCTCCACACCTGGGGTGTCACGAGGAACAAGAATCTGTGATTGACGACGGTGAACCGGGCCGTCGGGGTCGGTCTGCACCATGACGATCATGATCTTGCATCGTGGGTCGCCAGCACCCGATGACCAGTACTTCTCTCCGGTGATGACGTACTCATCACCATCACGGATTGCACGGCAGGCGAGCTGCTTGGCGTCTGATGACGGCATATCCGGCTCGGTCATGATGTAGGCCGAACGAATTTCACCGTTGAGAAGTGGCTTCAACCACTGCTCTTTTTGCTCTGGGGTACCGACACGCTCCAGCACTTCCATGTTGCCGGTATCGGGTGCTGCACAGTTCAAGCACTCTGAAGCGATCGGGTTCTTACCCAACTCAACTGCGATATAGGCATAGTCAAGGTTGGAGAGGCCTTCGCCGGTCTCGGCGTCTGGGAGGAAGAAGTTCCACAGCCCATTCGCTTTCGCCTTGGCCTTGATCGAGTCGAGGAGTTCAAGTTGACCTTCGCCGTAGCCCCAATGATCCTCGCGACCCTCGCCTAGGCGGAAGAACTCAGCCGTCTTTGGCTCAATTTCTTCTTCGATGAACTTCTTAACTTTTTCGTAGAGCGGACGCGCGCCTTCGGACATCCGCAGGTCATACATGTCTACTGTTGATGGCAAAGCTGTCATAGAGATGACAGTAGCCATCGCGCCTCAATTACTCCCCATCGGGATCATCGAGCGGCTCGCGGCCACCTTTTCGGCGATCAGCAATCCGCTCACGACGAGCCTGCTCTTCTTCGAGCGCTGCTTCTTCTGCAACAAGCCGGCGGAGGCTTGCAAATCGAAGCGGGTCTAGTTCGCCAGACGTAATCGCCGCCTGCACCGCGCACCCGGGTTCTTGGTCGTGCTTGCAATCTCTGAATCGGCAGTCATCCATCAGGTCGAATACGTCGACGAATGCTCGCTCGATTCCACGGCCAGACAACCACAAACTCACGGCGCGAAAACCGGGGGTGTCGATGAGCCAACCACCAGCGGGTAGGGGAAGCAGTTGGGTGGCAACCGTGGTGTGACGCCCTCGCTGATCGTGTTCACGAACCTCCGAAGTCGCCATTTCTTGGCGGCCGATGAGTGAATTCACCAAGGTCGATTTGCCGACACCTGAGGCGCCGAAGAACGCAAGCGTGCGGCCACCCTCGGCCGCAGCTCGAATGGGTTCAAGACCAACGCCAGTGATCCCGCTTGCGATATGCACAGGTACCCCTGCGGCGACGGCGCGAAGTTCTTCAACTGTCGCTTCGATGTCATTGGCAACATCTGATTTCGTGAGCACGATGTGTGGTTGCGCACCCGAATCGAACGCGAGAACAAGTTCTCGTTCAAGACGCCGTTGATTTGGCGGTGCGGTCAACGCATGAATAAGGAAGACGACGTCGATGTTTGCGGCGAGGACATCGGCTTCTGCCCGATCGCCCTCATGGGAGGCACGTCGCACGAATGCTGACCTACGTGCGATGACGTGAGCAATCCGTTCGATGTCGTCGTCAACGACGACCCAGTCACCAACGGCGACATCAGCTCCGATATTTCTCACCCGTAAGGGTTCGGTGTCGTTGGAGTGCCGAAGAATGGTGCTCCATCCTCGGTCGATCCGACTTACACGACCTGGAGTGCCGTGCGCGCCAGGTTGCCCCATCTCCTGCCAAGCGGCATCAAGGTGCTCGTCCCAGCCGAGCAACACATCAGGCATCACCGCGAACGGTATCGGTCTTAAATGGTTCCTGCGATCAACCGGCTGCGCACTTCGACGGCACGCTCCCTGACCTCATCGATATCGGCAAGCCGGTTGAGGTTTGCGTACACGCGCGCCATTCGATGATTTGACTGCAGTACGTCACGATTCCGATCAAGAAAATCCCAATACAGGGTCGTGAACGGGCATGCCGTGTCTCCTGTTCGTGCTTTTCGATCAAACGAACAGTCGCCGCAGAAGTCGGTCATCTTTGAGATGTAATTACCCCCAGAGACGTACGGCTTAGTGCTCATCCGACCACCATCGGCATACATCCCCATTCCAATGACATTGGGGGCCATCACCCATTCGGCACCATCGATGAACGATGCCCACATCCATCGCATCATTTTCGAAGGATCAATGCCGGCGAGTGTCGCAAGATTGGCGAGCACCATGAGTCGAGGAATGTGGTGAGTCCAGGCGTCTTGCTCAACCCATTTGGCAACATGCGCAACGCAATTCATTTCGGTTGCCCCACCGGTAAACGCCGGTGGCACCGGAGCGTCATCGTTGAAGTGATTTTCGTTCACGTAGTCAGGGCCAAACCACCAGTACAGGCCATGTACATATTCACGCCATCCGATGATCTGACGAATGAACCCCTCTTTTGAGTTGAGCGGAATGTCATCACCAAGTGCTTGCACAGCCGAGATGACCTCTGAGGGATGCAGCAGTCCGTAGTTGAGGTATGGGCTGAGCAGTGAGTGGTTGAGGTACGGCTCATCCCCCACGATTGCGTCTTCGTATGGGCCGAAGTTTGAGATAGCGGACTGTAAAAAGTGCTCAAGTTGTTTCTGTGCGTCACCGTGATTGGTCGCCCACAGCCCGGTCGGTGCCTCGCCTTTCATCTCCAAGCCGTCAACCGACTGCAGAAATTCACTTACCCAGACATCAACATCGTCAAGCGTTCGCCGGAGAACTTCTGGCCATTCATGTTTGCCTTTTGGAGGAGGGAGTCGATTTTCTTCGTCATAATTCCATCGACCTCCAACCGGCTCACCATCTGCATCAATGAGAATGTCGAGCCGGCGACGCTGCCACCGGTAGAAGTCTTCCATGAGCAACGAACCATCTTTTCTCGTGTTCGCTGCCGCCCAATCAGCAAATTCTTCTCGGGAGCACAAAAACTGATCTGAACCGATGAGCCTGAGCGGGAATGTCGTTGCAAGTGAGTCGACGAGATCTTGACCTGATCGGTTCATTGGCTGCATCACCGAGATGTCTTCAGGCGCAAACTCGTCAATATGGGCCTGTAGCCCCGCTCTCATCGTCTCAGCGACTCTCCAATCGACAGAAAAGCCCTCGTCGATGAGTTCGAGGGCAAATCGCCGCATCGAAGTGAGAATGAAATGCAGTCGTTGTTGATGCCACGGCGCGCTCCTCAGTTTTGTAAGTGAAACAACAAATAAGACCCGTGTTTCATCAGGTTGAGCGGTGCGAAGATGCGCAAGATTCCGGTTCAATTGGTCTCCCAAAACCCAGACAGTCTTCGCATGACGAGACGACATGGCACCACACTAGGTACCGTTCCGGTTGCCTGCATCGCTGTGTTGAGGCACACTCACCGAACAAATGGCTACAAAACAAACCTCCTCAAGCGCCGGAAACGGTCGCCCACTCGTCATCGTCGAGTCGCCCGCAAAGGCGAAGACGATCTCGAAGTTTTTGGGCTCCGAGTTCGATGTGCGCGCATCTGTTGGCCATGTTGCTGACCTACCCTCGAAGGGTCTTGCTGTCGATGTCGACAACGGATTCAAGCCAACCTACGAACTCACCGACCGCGGTCGCCAGGTCGTTAAAGAATTACGTGCAGCTCTCAAAGACGCTTCAGAGTTGTACCTCGCAACCGACGAAGACCGCGAGGGTGAAGCAATTTCGTGGCACCTGTTGCAACATCTGAAGCCGAAAGTTCCAGTGAAGCGCATGGTGTTCCATGAGATCACCCGCTCTGCGATCGACCACGCTGTCGAGAATCCTCGTGAGATCGACGACGGTCTCGTCGACGCAGCCGAGACTCGCCGCATTCTTGACCGTCTCTACGGTTATGAGGTGTCGCCAATTCTTTGGCGCAAGGTCAACCGTGGCCTTTCTGCGGGCCGCGTCCAAAGCCCATCGATTCGTCTCATCGTCGAACGCGAGCGCGAGCGCATCGCATTCATTTCTGCCGGCTATTGGTCGATCGACCTCGACGCGGCAACAACTCCAGAGTTCACCGCTCGACTCGTCGCCGTTGACGGCACCAAAGTTGCAACCGGAAAAGACTTCGGTGCCGATGGCAGGCCGAGCGACAAGGTGATAGCTCTCGACGAAACTCGGGCACATGCCCTGGCTGAAGGCCTGCGAGATGCAACCGTCTCGGTGCGCAGTGTCGACACCAAGCCATACCGCTCATCCCCCAAGGCGCCGTTTATGACATCGACGCTGCAGCAAGAGGGCGGTCGCCGACTGCGTTTGTCGTCGTCACAGGTCATGCGAATCGCGCAAAGTCTGTACGAGCGTGGGTTCATCACCTATATGCGTACCGACAATGTGATCCTCTCTGATGAGGCGCTCTCAGAGACCCGCAGCATTATCGGCTCGACATACGGAGATGCATTCCTTTCCGCTCAACCGCGCCGACATTCATCGAAGTCAAAGAACGCTCAGGAAGCGCACGAAGCGATTCGTCCGACAACTCCGATGAGGAGCCCTCGCGAGATCGCAAATGAACTCGACCGCCAAGAGCTTGCGCTCTACACCCTGATCTGGCAACGCACCCTGGCTTCTCAGATGGCCGATGCTCGCGGCACCACGCTCAGCCTCCGACTTGGAGCCGTGTCGACTCACGAGAACACCGACTGTGAGTTCACTGCGAGTGGCACCACGATTGAGTTTGAAGGTCACCGTGCAGTGCTCGCCGATCTCGACAGCGACACTGAAAACGAATCAGAAAAAGAAGAACTGCTGCCAGCCCTTGCGGTTGGTGACACCGTTCCTGTGAAGGCCTGTACCCCTGAAGGGCACAACACCAACCCTCCTGCCCGTTTCACCGAAGCAAGCCTCGTGAAGCGACTCGAAGAACTCGGTATCGGTCGGCCTTCGACTTGGGCATCAATCATTCAGACAATTCAAGACCGCGGGTACGTGTGGAAGAAGGGCCAAGCCCTTGTTCCAACTT
>JAPOIQ010000173.1 GCA_029978815.1 bacterium | reverse complement strand
TGTGGGTGGCGCGACTCGTGTTGCGACTAGTCATCAACTGCTGAGAACTAGTCAAGGTAGAGGCGGTCAACGTCTTCACCGAGTTGTCCTCCAGCAGCAACACGCGCGCTCAACGTATTTCGCACGGTTTCCCCTAGTTCGGCAACTGACAACAATCGCTGCGCGCCTTCGACATCGTGTCGATCGACATTCAAAATTCGACCGGCGTCAGCAATCGAAATCCGATCAACGGCTGGCCCCTTTTCCCAGGTAACTGCGTCGCCCGCAGCGCACACGCCGGGTTCGATCACCCGCACGAGATATCCGGTGTATCCCGTGGTCTGCATTTCAACCGGTAGGGATTTTCGGGCAAAGCGAGCCGCCAATTTGAAACACGGACTTCGCGGTTGGGCAACCTGAAGCACCGCTGACCCAACCGTGATGAAATCACCGATTGCGACATCGGTTTCTCTCACCCCTTGAGTTGTCAGATTTTCCGCCATCGCCCCGGCAGCAGGAAGAGCAAGGCCAAGGTCGCGCCAATATGAGTAGTGCTCAAAGGGATACAACAACAGCGCCATATCAGGCCCACCGTGGTGCTCGTAGACGTGCTCGTCGCCTTCAATACCGAGCGTCGAAATGTTGACAGGTCCGTCGATCGGCGATTTCACAAATGCGGTCTCAATGGTTCTTGACCCGTGAGTAACAAGAGCCTTCCGGCCGCTTGACACAGCAATGAGTGTTCCTCGCGCAATTGGCATTACGCCCACGGTAACTCCGGCTATCGGCCGGCAGGTCGTCAGAAACTACGTTCAGAACATGGCAACCGCACTAGTCAACGGCATCGACATCAATTACATCGACACTGGAGGTGACGGCCCGGTCGTACTCTTCAGCCACGGGTTCATGATGAACCACACCATGTTCGATGCCCAACTCGAGGCGTTGGCTCCCGACTATCGCTGTGTCGCATGGGACGAGCGTGGCTTTGGCGGCACCCGCGCAACCGGTCCATTCACCTATTGGGATTCGGCAAAGGACGCCCTCGGCCTGCTCGATCACCTCGGTATCGAATCTGCCGTGTTCGCAGGTATGTCACAAGGTGGCTTCCTCTCGCTGCGGGCGGCTATCGCCGCTCCAGAGCGCGTTCGAGCACTCGTGCTCATCGACTCGACCGCCGACCTTGACGACCCCGCCACCATTGACGGATACCGCGGCATGTTGCACGTATTTGAGCACAGCAATGCGGAACAACAGTCCAAGGTGTTCGAGATCACAGCCGGCCTCATTCTTGGCGATGAAACTTTGGGCAACGAGTGGATTCCGGTCTGGGAGGCTCTCGACCGTCAACAGCTCATCTGGGCGGGCGGTGCCCTTATCGCTCGCGACGACATTATGGATCGGCTGCACGAGATCACCTGCCCGGTGCTCACCATTCATGGCACTGACGATGTTGCCATCACCATCGACCGAGCTCGCTCGCTCGCCGCAATGCTCAGCGATCACCGCGGCTTCCTAGAAGTTCCGGGTGCGGCCCATGCGCCCAACATGACGCACCCCGACCAGGTCAACGCAGCGATCAGAGAATTCCTGTCGTCGCTATAAGCAGTTAGTCACGAGCGGGTCGGGTGCGCCACGGGCCGCTCGCCATCCGGGCTAACGCAAACAACACAAACTGCAGCGGCAGGCGAGCCCACGACACCACTCGCTCCCCCGTCGAACGATCACGCCAGTCCCAGGTCATGTAGAGATTTGCGGGGTAGACCGCAACGAGCAACACGAGCAGCGCCATCGCTCCAGCGCGTCGCCACCGCGGCACAAACAACATGACACCGACCACTAACTCGGCGACACCGCTGAGTAACGTCCAGAATCGTTGAGACGGCGGCAACCACGGCGGCACGATCGCATCGAAGAACTCAGGACGAACAAAGTGCATCACGCCGGCGGCGCCGATTCCAGCGCCAAGACCAATCGCTAATCGCGGTCGCGGGGAGTTCACTGCTGTTCTCCTTCTGTTGAGGCCTCGGCGTCATATTCAGACTCTTCAGACAATGACGATTGATCCTGATGACGAATCCACCCCGGCCAATCATGGCCATGCAATGTTGCTGGCTCCTCTCCGATCACCGACGTGATGACATCGAGAGCATCTGCGAGCCGTGGTTCCATGACAAAAATGCGCGCCATCGGCTCACGTGAGCCAAACCGTAAATGAGAAGTGAAATCTTCTGACTGCACCGCGGGAATGTCGCGCTCCCACAGTTCATGCAACACCAGTTGGGCTTGCCACAGCGGAAGCCATGCCGCCTCAATTGACTTGTCGGCATCGGGTGGGCGCGGCTCATGACGTCCAAATGCCCACTGAAAGAAACCCACGGTTGAACGCTAACCCGGTCGAGGACAGGACAAGTCGTCGAGCGAGCAATCAACACTCCCGCTGAAGCGAGACGATCTACTGGGCGAGTTGTGCCGCAGCAGCCTGCAGGCCCGAGGCACCCATCGGCGCTCCCATCGAGGTAAGGGCTGTCTCGATCGCCCCGAGCACACCAAGAACTGTCGGCGCATTGACATGACCCATGTGTCCGATACGGAATGACGCCGACTCGTCGTTGCCGATTCCGAGACCGAGAGTGACGCCCATCTGTTCACGACAGATCCTTCGTAATTCAACCGCATCGATCGACCCTGTCGTCACCGACGTCACCGAATGCGAGCGCTGATCTTCACGCTGCGCAATAAACCCAATGCCACCTGGAGTTGACCATGCTTCGATCGCAGCTCGAACACCATCAGCAAGTATGCGGTGCCGGTTCCAGCGGGCTTCCCAGCCCTCTTCAGCAATCATTGCCAACGCCTCGCCCAAGCCGAACAGATGTGAGACCGGCGGGGTACCGCAGAACCGCAGATAATACGGCCCATCTTCGCTGCGATATGTCCAGTCCCAATAACGAGTTCTCAGATTTGCGTGCTCATGGGCCGCAAGGGCTTTGTCATTTGCCCAGACAAGCCCCAACCCCGGCGGGGTCATCATTCCCTTTTGGCTTGCAGCGATCGTGACATCGACACCCCAAGCATCCATTTCGAATCGCTCGCAACCCATTGACGCAATGCAATCGACCATGAACAGCGCAGGGTGGCCTGCTGCATCGATCGCTTTGCGGAGTGCCGGCACGTCATTGCGCACCGAAGTTGCCGTGTCAACGTGCACGGTGAGCACCGCCGCGATCTCATGGTTCACATCAGCACGAAGGCGCTCTTCAAGAGCAGATGGTTCATTCGCAAACCCTGGTTCTGCTTCCATCACTTCGACATTCAGGCCGTTGAACTCCGCCATCTCCGCCCAAATCGCCGCAAAGCGGCCACAGTTCAACACAAGAATGCTGTCACCACGAGACAAGGTGTTTGACAGCGCCATTTCCCACGACGCATGTCCGTTGCCGATCGGCACAAAGACCCGACCGGAGGTTTGCACGACACCGGGCAACGCACCCCAGACCGCGTCAATCACTGTGGTCAGGTCACCCTCGTAAATGTCGGGCATTGCTCGATGCATTGCCGACAGCACACGGTCAGGGATGATGCTCGGCCCTGGAATGGCGACGATTTCCCGCCCCTGCGACAAGTTGTGGTTCACGATCGACAGTCTGTCAGGTGAACATCACTTCATCTCGGTTGGTTCGGCGTTGAGTTCACTGATGACATCCATGAGTTGGGCAACAATGTCGATTCGATTTGGGCCCGACACCTTTGCTTGCATCGACGTGATGCCCACACTTCGGTAGAGACGAAGTCGCTCTTTGATCACGTCGGCAGGCCCGAGCAAATTTGTCTTAAACCCGATGTCGACCGGTACCCGCGCCGCGGCCTCATCACGCTTTCCGGCGTGCCACAGTTCGGCAACTGCCGCAACATCATCACCGAAGCCCTGCGCCGCAAAGGCCCGGTTATAAAAGTTCTTTCCGGGTGCCCCCATGGCGCCAATCGTGAACGCATAGCCGTCAGCATGTCGACGAGATGCCTCTTCAACATCGTCAGTGAATTCAACCGCAACCGGCATGACAAGATCGAGATCGCTCAACGAGCGTCCGCCACGTTCGCACCCTGCTCGCAACGGCTCCATGAATGCCTCGGCGGCCTCGGGCATCATTGCGTTACCAAGCCACCCATCTGCGATCTCTCCAGTGAGCTCGAGATTTCGTGGCCCGAGCGACGCAATGTACATCGGAATCGGATCGCAGGCAGGCGCCAACGAGCGAATGCTTCGGCCAAACCCCTCAGGCGGAAGTTGAAAAAGCTCACCCT
>JAPOIQ010000401.1 GCA_029978815.1 bacterium | reverse complement strand
CGCGTCTTGGTGATGGATGGATTCCGCTTGGTTCGCCAAACGACAAGTCGGCGGCATGCATCGACGCGATTCGATCAACTCGCGAACAACTTGGCCTCGACATGAGTAACTTCACGATTCACGCCCAAGCTCAGTACGCCGGTGGCGATTCTGATCGCTGGCGCTCTCACGCAGAGAAATGGGGCGCATTGGGTTGCACTCATCTCTCTATTGCGACACATAACGCCGGTGAGACCAATGTCGATGGCTATCTCGCGCGAATTGCAGAGTACCGCGACGCAGTTGCGGGCATCGTTCAACCGGTTCGCTGAAAGCGACCGGGCTCAACTTCGGCAGCCTCGCCGCGCTCGATCATTCGCGCAAGGTGAAGTTCTGCAGTGCGTTTCTCAATCGAGTCGCAAAATGACATCTCGACGTGAGGCCGGTAGACGAATCGGTGTTTGACCATCTCTGCAACAGTGCGAGGTTCGGCGAGATATTCCAACATGTTGCTATGTCTGCGACCGATCACGCTGTGGTAGCCGTCGAGCATCTCAAGGAACCGTTCACGCCCTTCGATGACCCCTTTTTGGTGGAATGTGACGTAGAAATCTGCTTCTTCTTCGCGAACCTTGATAAGAGAGTTCTCGAAGTCATCCAGACTTGACCAGGTGTCGCCGTAGTAGGGGCCGAAACCGGTGAGGTCAATGTCAGAGAGAAAGAACACTCCTTCAGAGATTCGGAAGCCTGAGTGCCCGGCGGTGTGTCCCGGGAGGTGGACAGCCTCAACATCAACTTCTCCGAGGTTCCATACGTGGCCGTCGTGGAACCCTTCGGCATCGGGGCGCGGTGCAAAGTTGAACTCGGTGATGATCGACTCGCGTAGTTCTTCTCGGTCGGTTCCGGTGAGTTGATATGCGTCAAGCATGTGTGAAAGGTCGTGCAGCACGTGCCGGTCGGCTTCGTGCACGTGTACGCGTGCGTCGGTGAAGAGTCCGGTGCCAGGCAGGTGATCTTCGTGGCCGTGACTAGTGATCATGGCGTCGATGTGCACTGGCGCACCGCCCTTTTCAACAACCGTCACCGATGGATCAATAATGACCGCCTCGCTTGACCCCCGAATGACAAGTGAGTTTCCTGAGGGGTAACCACCGTTGGCATCACCAACGAGCACACTGACATGCGGGCTCAATACCCGCTCTTGGTCAGCCCAATTTACGATTGCTGCTGGCATCTCAGCCCTCCGTATCTGGCGCGAATTTCAGTGATGCGGAATTCATGCAGTACCGATCACCCGTCGGCGCGGGGCCGTCCGGGAACACGTGACCGAGGTGGGCATCACAGGTCGCACAGCGAACCTCGACACGGATCATTCCGTGAGACCGGTCTTCAATGAAAGTCACCCGGCTGTCGTCAATCGCTTTGTAGAAGCTCGGCCATCCGCAATGCGCATCGAATTTGGTGTCCGAGGTAAAGAGATGAGTGCCGCACACAATGCAGTCGTAGCGACCCTCATCGAAGACATTCCAATACTCGCCCGAGAACGGGCGCTCAGTTCCAGCATTTTGCGTGACCTCGTACTGCACTGG
>JAPOIQ010000273.1 GCA_029978815.1 bacterium | reverse complement strand
TGTGTGGGACGCGCCAACTGCGATATCGATTGTCAACAACTACGGTGCGACCTTCACCATGGCGTCCACGCCATTCCTCGCTGACCTCACCGACACGGTCGCAACTGCAGGCACTGGAGTTCCCAGCCTAAGGACGTTCTTGTGTGCTGGAGCGCCGATCCCTGGTCCGCTCGTTGAGCGAGCCCAACCGACCCTCGGCACCACGATCGTGTCGGCATGGGGCATGAGCGAGAACGGCGCAATCACCACAACCATGCTCGACGATGATCCGTCGCGGTCGGTAGAGACAGATGGGTGCCCCCTGCCCGGCGTAAAGGTTCGCATCGCCGATGAAGACGGCAACACCTTGCCAACCGGCGACATTGGTCGTCTGCTTGCACGGGCGTGCTCAAACTTTGGCGGCTACTTGAAGCGACCTCATCTCAACGCAACCGATGGCGACGGCTGGTTCGACACAGGCGACCTCGCCCGAGTTGACGATAAGGGATACATCCGCATCACTGGTCGCTCAAAAGACGTCATCATTCGTGGCGGTGAGAACATTCCTGTCGTTGAGATTGAGAACTTGCTGTATCGGCATCCATCGGTTGCCCAAGTTGCCATCGTCGCGTACCCAGATGAACGTCTTGGTGAACGCGCGTGTGCAGTGATTGTTGCAAAGCCTGATACTTCGATTGACTTCGATGGAATGATCGAATTCTTGACGAGCGAGCGTGTTGCGAAGAACTATCTGCCAGAGCGACTTGAGGTCTTGGATACCATGCCGACGACCCCGTCAGGCAAGATTCAGAAGTTCAAGCTCCGCGACATGATCGTTAATCACTAATCCAAACGTTTATAGGTTGCTCGTCAATCGGAGCAACCTGTAGGTAAAAATGAGAGAAAAGCACGAGGGCTTGCAGTTACCCAAAATAGAGCGTCACCTCTCCACGACCTTGAAAATTCCGTTGTACGCAAGGGCGTACAGTGATTTATCAGGCCCCTGTGCCCAACCAGTAAGAATGTGGACTCGCTCCGCATCAAGCCTACTCACTCCATCAGACCCGACAGCCCAGATCGGTCCTGACATATCGCCGAACAGAATTGCTCCATCGAGTTTCGAAATTCCGCAATCCCTACACGGATACCCCGCCATTACCGCAACGCCGACGTCGTGCCCATAGTCGTAAACAGGGAACACCAGATTCTCTGGCTCACCTCTGTTTTTGCGAGTGTTGCCCTCGAAGTACGGCCAACCAAAGTTTGCGCCCCAATCGACTCTTCGGAGGACCGATAATTCCTCAACCATTGTGTTGCCTACGTCGCCAATCCAGATATCACCGGTGGGCTCGTCAACAGCAAATGACCAAGGGTTTCGGAATCCGCGTGCAATTACCTCCGGACGATCTGTTATCCCGTCTGCGTTTGGGTTGTCAGGCGGGATGCTGTAACCAGGCGAGTCGAGGTTTGGCGTCACCCGCAGTATCGACCCCAAGAGTTTTGTGGTGTCCTGAGCGTCCCATCCACTGCTTGCTCCTCCATCTCCCGATGAAATCAACAGGTTTCCAACGCGATCGAAATACAGTCTTCCTCCATTGTGACCGAGCCCTGGCTGATCGATGAAGAGAACCTCGCGACGACTATCCAGCGCGGCTACTCCATCCTCTAGTTCGTAGGAGACAACCAATGTGTCATCGTTCTGATCTGTGTAATTCACGAAGAGTCGCTGATTTCTCGGGTCGATGGCAACACCGAGCACCCCGCGTTCGGAGCCCGGTTGGAATCGATGGGTATCAGCAGTTAAGTCGAGAGCAACTTCAACCGTTTCACCATCAATTCTGAAGATTGGTCCGGGTTGAGTGCTTGCGAACATGGCATCCCCTAACCATGCGATACCGGTGACTTTTTCGATCACAGAAATTTGCTCAAAGCCAAGCTTCAGATCGCTGAATTGGCTGTTGGCAGGTGGCAACGCGGGCGGCAGCGTTGTCGAGGTCGTGGATGAGGGTTTGGAAGTGTCAGGTTCGACGCCGACGCTGTTCTGTTCGTCGACTCCAACAGAATCTGGCGGGATGGACGTCGAGGTGCTCGACGAAAAAACCGTGGTTTGAACTACACGAGGAAGAGTCGATACCGGATCTGGAATTTTGCCGTCTACCCCTCGGGCAGTTGGACCATCCGTCTGACAGGCGGCCAGGACGACCGAAGCAAGAATCGGTAAGACAAGAGAGCGTAAATTGGAATTCATTTTCTGTACTCAAAGTCTCCGTCTTGTCGAGGCCTGTGTTTCGGTCTTTTAATTATCTAACACGTTTGAGACACCCCTAGAAAAAGAGCCCGAAGGACAACTCCGAGCCGCAACGAATTCTCACTGCACAGCTTGGAACTGATCTTTTGTTTAGGGCGGGAAGTCGCACTAGGACAACGTGAGAGATGTCGAGCCTCGTATTCGATTTCCAAGTTAGCGAAGGCCCTTCATCTCGGTGCTGGCTCCGGTTGATACGGAATGGCATGTCATACTTCGCTTAATGGCAACAATGAGAGCATGGCGGGTTGATGACCTAGGCCACCCGTCAGAATCACTTCACCTGCGTGACGATGTTGATGTGCCAGAGCCCGGCGAAGGTCAGGTTCGCATCACCGTTGAGGCCGGCAACATCAACTTCGCTGACATTCTTCTTTGCCAAGGCATCTATCAGGAACGTCCCGGCGTGCCGCTCACGCCAGGGCTTGAGACCTGCGGCCGTATCAATGCTGTCGGCCCGGGAGTTGGCCTCGAAGTCGGCACCCGTATCGCTGGCATGGCTGCCCTTC
>JAPOIQ010000255.1 GCA_029978815.1 bacterium | reverse complement strand
CCCCGTGCTTCACTTTCAGCGCAGCCGACACCGCCGGCACCACCATGTGATCGATCGAAACGCCTTGAGATGAGATTTCTCGAATGAATCGACTGCTGATATACGCAAGGTCTGGTCGACACGGAACAAACACCGTTCGAATACCGGTGAGAGCGACATTGTTCTGGGCCATCTGCTGCTCAATGTCGAAGTCACTCATTGTGCGTAATCCCTTCACAATGATGTCGGCACCAGCTTTCTCCGCAGCCTGGACGGCAAGCCCGCTGAAGGCGCCAACGGTGACATTTGGCCGATCACCAACGGTTTGCTCGGCAAGCGCAACCCGTTCGTCGGGGGTAAACAAACCTGAGGGCTTCGACGGGTTGTGCAAGACGCCGACGACGACAGAGCCGAAGACCTCTAACGCCTGATCGACGACGTCGAGGTGCCCGAGATGCATCGGGTCAAAACTTCCGGGAACGAACGCAGTACTCATGGGTGAGACCAACCTAGTTGAGCGCAACAAGCGAACTGTGGCGCGTCAATCTGAAGTGCCGTCTTGACTGAGAATCGTGACCCAGGTACGTCCGTAACGCCGTGCACGAACGGTTGACCAACCATTGATTGGCTCAACTTCTCTTGCGCCTTCTGCCACCAGCAGTGGGGCTGACAGGTTTGTCATCAGGTCACTCCAGTTGGCGGTGGCATACGGAGGGTCAGCGAGAGCAATGTCGACATCGAGGCGTTGTAAATGTGACTCGACAGAGCCCTGTATGACGTTCACGTTCGCAGCCAGACCAAGAGCGGTGACATTGTCGTTCAAGACACGAACTGCCGACCGGTCGTTCTCAATGAACGTGCAATGAGCGGCGCCACGCGAGAGCGCCTCGATACCCATTGCCCCACTTCCGGCATATAGATCAGCAACGAGCGCGCCTTCGATCACACCCATTGATCCAAGGGCGTTGAACACTGCTTCGCGAACACGATCGGTTGTTGGGCGGGTGCTATTTCCCGCTGGGGCCTCAATTTTTCGGCCTCCTAAGTATCCGGCTACCACGCGCACGCCGACAGGCTACGTTTCGAATCCGACATACTCACGGTTATGAGTTCTGCAGAAGAACCCTTCGAGCCGTATCCGCAGATCGATTGCATCGACTGTGGGGGACGAGCTTTCCTGCTCACGCATCCACGTGAGGAGGGGCCTCGCTGGCTGCCGGGAGACATCGTTGCGTATCGATGCGAAGACTGTCTTGACCGGTGGGATCTCGTCTTGCCTGAAGATGAGGAGTTTCCTGAGTTCTGATCTTCAGGATTTCGTGAGGTAATCGCCTTCGCGTTCGGAGAGCAGTAGGGCAATCTCAGAGCGCAACACTTCCGAATTCGCAAGCTCTGGATCTTCATCAATGATTTGAAACGCAACCTCGCGGGCTTGTTCGATGAGTTCGCGGTCTCGTCGCAACGAGGCAAGGCGCAGATCACTTCGACCTTTCTGCGCCGTTGACATGAGGGTGCCTTCACCTCGTAACTCGAGGTCGATTTCGGCGAGTTCAAAACCGTCTGTTGAACCGACGAGCGCATCGATGCGCGGATTTGCCTCATCGCTACTCGTTACGAGCCAACAACTCGAGGCATGCTGCCCTCGACCGACGCGTCCGCGGAGCTGGTGCAACTGAGCGATGCCAAAACGATCGGCATCAAGCACCACCATCACCGTCGCATTCGGCACGTCGACACCAACCTCGATCACCGTTGTTGCGACAAGGACATCAAGGGCCTTCGCACGAAATGCGTCCATGGTGTGCTCTTTGTCGGCCGATGACATGCGGCCGTGCAACAGCCCAACGCGAAGTTCCGAGAGCTCACCGGCGACCAGGCGCTCAAATGTCTCTTCGGCCGATGCGACTTCGAGATGTTCACTTTCGTCAATGAGTGGGCACACCACATACGCCTGCCTGCCCGCCGCGACCTCGTCTCGGACCGATGCCCAGACACTTGCTTCTGCGAGTGGCCCCGCCGCCCAATGCGTTGCGATCGGGGTTCGACCAGGTGGGAGTTCATCGAGTGCGCTGACATCGAGGTCGCCGTACACCGTCATTGCGGCCGTTCGAGGGATTGGTGTTGCGGTCATGACCAACAGGTCGGGCACCACATCATCGGACTTCGCTCGAAGTGCAGCCCTCTGTTCGACGCCGAATCGATGTTGCTCATCAACGACGACGGCACCGAGACTTGAGAACTCGACTCCATCTTGAATGAGGGCGTGCGTGCCGATGACGATGTCAACAGATCCGTCGGCTAGTCCGGCGAGAACGTCGCGACGATCTTGACCGGTCACCCTGTTCGTGAGTAGTTCGACCCGAAGCGGTCGTTCACCAAACAAGTTGTCGCCATCAACGACTGCGAGCCCATCAAGTAGAGCTCGAACGCCAGTGCCGTGTTGCTCGGCGAGAACCTCGGTGGGTGCCATCAGCGCCCCTTGGTGCCCACCCTGCACCGCGTTGAGCAGCGCAGCGACCGCAACAATCGTCTTCCCTGCGCCGACGTCTCCTTGGAGAAGACGGTGCATCGGCTGAGGGGATGCCATATCTGAAGAGATTTCAGAAATCGCTCGCTGCTGAGCCCCTGTGAGTGGGAACGGAAGGGTCGAGACAAAACGGTTGACGAGTTCCCCCTCAATAATGTGCTGAATTCCTCGTGAGGTTCGTTCGAGTTCGCGCTTTCGCCGAACGAGCTCTACTTGCACTCGAAGCAGTTCGTCGAACGCAAGTCGGCGCCGAGCCGCCGTTGCTGCCGCCATCGACTCAGGGCCGTGGATTGCTTTCAGCGCGTCATACCGTCCGATGAGCCCGAGGCGTTCACGATCGTCCGCCGACAGAGGATCCGCAACACCGCGCGATTCGCAACGCCTCAGCGCTTGATCGACGAGAGCTGCAAGCTCCCATGTCGTAATGCGAACCTTTTCGCTTTGCGGATAAATCGGAACGATGCGCCCGGTGCGGTCGCCAATCAGGTCAACT
>JAPOIQ010000402.1 GCA_029978815.1 bacterium | reverse complement strand
GTGCAGCGTTCGGGGTCACCGGCGATGAAGCCGAAATGATTACGGCATGGTGGCGTACCGCCGGTCAACCACGCCGGAAAAGAGCCTCTCCTATAGGCAAGAACCCATCAAGCGTTGATTGACTGTAGGAGTGCGAGGTCATCGATCGATCTTCTGGGTTCGGCTGACTGCCGTCATCGGACTGGCTATCGGGGTCGCTGCGTGCTCGACCGAGCCTGAACTTTCTCTTTCAGACGGCGCACGAGAGGGAAAGACCCTCTACGACAACAACGGTTGCGCTGCATGTCATGGAGCGAACGGTAGTGGTGGGGTCGGCCCAAGGTTGGCTGGCCATGCTGGCTCTACGGTTGCGTTGAGCGATGGTTCATCGGTGCTCGCCGATCGCGAATACCTCGTTGAGTCGATACTTCTTCCTCAAGCACAGCTCGTTGCGGGCTACAACATCAAGATGCCGCAGAACGGTCTGACGGCTGAACAAGCGGACCTCATCGCACAGTTCATCGAAGAGATGCCGTTGCCATGACGCGCCGTTTGCTCGCCGTCTCGTGTGCGGTGTTGGCGATTGCATCCAGCTGTGGCGGTACCCGGGAGTTCTCGGGATATGTGAGAACTCCTGCGCCATCGTCTCAAGGGATCAGCCTTCCGGTCATCGGTGGGGAGTCGTCGCGCGAACTCGTTGCCAGCAGCGGCAAGCTGCTCGCAATCTATTTCGGCTACACAAATTGCCCAGATATCTGTCCAACAACGCTTCAAGACCTCACGGTCGCACTTCGCCGTCTCGAAGATGCATCTCGCGTCGAGGTCGCAATGGTGACGGTCGATCCTGATCGTGACCTTGCCATGCTCGACGGATACGTCAAAAGTTTCATCCCAACCGCAATCGCTCTCGGTACGACCGACGAGTCCGAACTAGCCGCCGCCGCTCAACCTTTTGGTGCGAGTTATCTCGTCGAGAGTGTGGGCACCGACATCGAAGTTGCACACTCGACGTCGCTGTATGTTGTCGATGACCAAGGAACCCTGCTGCTCACGTGGCCGTTCGGCGTACCTTCGTCTGATATTTCTGCTGACTTAAACGACCTTCTTGATGGGCGACGGTCGTGAAGCAGCGTGGAATCGCATTGGCGCTCATCGCTCTCGCCGGAGCAATCATTGCTATTGCTGCCGTTGTCTCCGGCGGTGATGAGCCTGAATTTCAAACGATCGTCAATTCAGAAGACGCCGATTATGAGTACATCATCCCGCTTGGAGCTGGTGCAAAGATCGATGCCGGTGAATCGATCAACATCATCCCAGCGGAGCTCATGGTGCGTGTCGGCGAATCACTCAAAATCATCAACGATGATGACCGTGCACATGTCGTCGGCGTGTTCTTCGTTGGCGCAGGTGAAACACTCTCACAAGAATTCACCAGTACCGGCACGCTTTCCGGTGGTTGCTCTGTTCATCCCAGTGGTGAATTCACAATCCAGGTTCTCGAATGACGTTCAAAAAACTTTGGCAACACCGCGTCTGGTGGGCGGTTATTGCTGGGGCAATCTTGACTGCTACGCCTGCCGGATTCGC
>JAPOIQ010000311.1 GCA_029978815.1 bacterium | reverse complement strand
CTTATGTGGAGCAATCGAACTGCGGACGTAGTCAAAGAGTTCTTGACGTTGCAAGGTTGCGCCAGGTGCTGGGCGCAATACGGCCGCAACGGTCTCCCCCCACTTCTCATCGGGTAACCCAATGACGGCAACCTCGGCGACGCTGTCGTGTTCGAAGAGCACATCTTCGATTTCGCGTGGGTAAATATTTTCGCCGCCCCGAATGATCATGTCTTTGAGACGGCCCTCGATGCGTGTGTACCCACGCTCATCCATCATGCAGAGATCACCGGTGTGCAACCATCCCTCGTCATCGATCGCGGCCGCGGTTGCCTCGTGCATATCGAAGTACTCCATCATCACGTGATAGCCACGGGTGAGATATTCACCCGGTTCTCCACACGGAACGATCTCACCTGTTTCAGGGTCGACGATTTTCACTTCGGTGTGCGGCATCGGGCTTCCGAGAGTGAGTGTTTTGTCAACGGTGGTGTCCTGTGGCGAGGTCATCGAGGCCACCGGAGAGCATTCGGTTTGACCGAACACAATGGTGAACGCTGCACCGGTCTCTTTTTCGATTCGCTCGACGAGTGGAGCCGGCACGGTTGATCCACCTGAACAGATGGCCTCTAGCGAGGTGATGTCACGCGTTGCGTAATCGGGGTGTTCAAGCATCGAGATCAACATCGTGGGCACCGCAAGCATTGCCGAGCCTTTGTATTCCTCGATGAGCTCCATGACGAGAGCGGGATCAAATGCTTCAAGTAGCACGAACGTGCATCGCTTCGACACAGCAGACAACACGCCGACGACGCATCCACCGGTGTGAAACAACGGCATCGGGCAGACCCAGGTTCCACCCTCGGGAACTCCCATCCGGTCAGCGGTGTGCGTCGCATTGTTCACGAGCGCTCTGTTGCGCAACAATGCTCCCTTCGGAAAACCTGTGGTTCCCGAGGTGTACTGGATCATCACGGCGTCATATGGCCCAACTTCTGGCAACTCAATCTCAGGGTCAGCGGCTTGCCCAAGTTCGAGCACGTCTTCCATCGCAATGATTTCGCGCAACTCGGTGCAGTTTGGCGCAATCTCGTCGGCGATCTTGCGCATCGGATTACCGCGATGGTTTGTCGACACGATGAGACCCGCTGAGCGCGACTGGTTGAGGACGTACTCGACCTCACTCGCCTTCAGCGCAGGGTTCACGGTCACAAGAATGACGCCCGACATTGCGCAGGCAAATTCAAGAATCATCCACTCGGGAACATTCGGGGCCCACAGCGCAACACGCTCACCGGGCTTGAACTTCGTCGTAAGGGCACGTGCAACAGCCTCTGCTTCGAGCAGAAGTTCGCGATAGGTCCACTGGCGACGATCATCTGGGTTGGGCAGTCCGGCAATCAGCGCAATTTGTTCGGGAACCTCCCGAACCGCCTCTCGAAGCAGGTCGCCAATGGTGAGATCTCGCAAATCAATTTCGGTTGGTCCGAACGCATGCGAAGGTACTGACATATCCCGACATTAGCCAGTGATCAATGGCGGATTATCCCAATACCCAATTAACTCATTTTGGGTAATGGCTACTCTGGAGTTCATGGCGACTACTCCAGCGAATTGGTACGACGACCCCACTGGGCGGCACCAGCACCGTTATTGGGATGGCAACGCGTGGACCTCGCATGTGTCTGATGATGGCATTCAAGGCACCGACGACATCGCGACTGCGACCGCAGCAATGTCGAAACAAGATTCGCCATCAGGGTTAGACCGTCTTGACGCTGGCCTCACCATCGGCGATGAAGGATCGAAAGTTGATGAGCAACTTCATGGAGGTGGCCACCGGGGAGTCGGCATTGAAGGCACTGTCTCGGGTGGCGGAGGTGGAATTCTCACCGAGCCGATTCTCGTCGTCAATCAAAAAGCCAAACTCATCGAACTCTCAAATCAGTACACGGTGTTCGATCAGCATGGGTCAGCAATCGCAGCGGTGAACCAGGTTGGCCAGTCGACAGCACGCAAGGTATTGCGCCTCGTTTCGAGCCTCGACCAATTTCTTACCACCCGTCTCGACATCACCGATTCGGATGGGCGGGTCATTCTCCGCCTCACACGCCCCGGCAAGATTGTGAAGTCAACCGTCATCGTGAGCGATGGCAACGACGTCGAAATTGGTCGAATCATCCAGCAGAATGCGATCGGCAAAATTAATTTTGCTCTTGAATCGGGTGGTCAGCGCCTTGGAACCATTAAGGCAGAGAACTGGCGTGCGTGGAACTTCTCAATTACCGACGCGGCAGATCGCGAGATCGCCCGGGTCACGAAAACCTGGGAAGGGCTCGCATAAACGATGTTTACAACAGCTGACAACTACGTGTTGCAGATTTCAGAACGCGCATCTGAACCGCT
>JAPOIQ010000128.1 GCA_029978815.1 bacterium | reverse complement strand
GTTCCGATGATGCTTGCGTCAGCATCGGCATTCACCCATTGAAGGCTCAACTGATGCGGTGCGTCGTTGGCCAGTTGTGTGAATTCGCCGTTGAAGGCCGGATGTTCCGCTCGCCAACGCAAGAGGTTGAGCATTTGCGCAACGAGCGGCGTGTCGAGGGCAGTAAGGATCTCATTTGGCGTGTAATAGTGGCGATTGATATCCCGTCCGACACCGGTCTCTTGCAGCAGCGCAAGATCGTTTTGCCCGCCGAGAAGGCCGACGTAGTACACCTGTGGAACTCCGGGAAGTAACACTTGGATGAGGCGGGCGAGGAGGTATGAGTCGATGTTGTTTCCGAGGGCATCGAGGTAGGTGCAATTCACTTGATAGAGATCGAGATTTGATGCCGCCGCCCCGGTCGCGAGGGAGCTTTCGCCTCCTGAGCGTCGGGCGATTTCTTGCACCAAGTTGTCGATTCGGGCCGGCGGGAGCAGGCCTTCGCGTGATGGGTCCGCCGGATGCGCACCAACATCAATTACGCCGATGCCGTCATGGGTATCGAGCACTGTGATGCAGTTTCTCGGACGAATCCGGATCCACTCTGAGAGAGCGGCAGCGTCACCGGTGTAGAGCGCGTCGAGAACAAGCGGCGGCAAGGCAAAGTCGTAGACAAGATCGACGCGCTTTGCGATTTCGATCTGGTCTTCGAAGTAGCCGTGGATCTCGAGCAGAACCTCCATCGAGCGTGACCTGCATCGCTTGGCGAGTTGTTCAATGAACTCGTATGTCTCGGGCAACATGAAACATGAGGTGCCGGGTCGCTTGATGGCGTATCCAACCGCATCGAGTCGAACAAGGCTGACGCCACCTGATGAAAAGGCATCAAGTATTGAGTCGAGGTAGGCCGTTCCGGTGGGAGATTCAACGTCGATGTCAATTTGCTGTGAAGTAAAGGTGGTCCAAACAAGTCGACTTGAGCCATCGTTCATCGTCAGGTTGGTAAACGGAAGACCGGGCCGCGGCCGGTAGATCTTCGCGAGATCCTCTTCACTTGCGCCGTGAGGAAAAACTGAACGCATTGTGAGGAACAGGTCGTTCCATTCAGATTTCGAGCCGTTCTTTAGCCAGTCTTGGAACGACGTCGAATTGCTCGAGACATGGTTGACGATCAGGTCAGCCATCACGTCGAACTGTTCGGCGATGTTCGCAATGTCGGTCCATGTTCCGAGGCGGCGATCAACCGACGTGTGATCTCGCGGATCAAAACCGGCATCTGCGCCATCGATTGGGTCGAAGAACGGCAGAATGTGCACCCCTCCGAATGCTCCCGCAAAAGGCCCGTTGAGCAGTTGCTGGACGCCTCGAAGATCGCCAGCCAGTCGATCTGCGTAGGTGATGAGTTGGGGTGAGTTACGCATGGGTGAGGAATCTCAACTGCTCGTTGTGATCGAAAGATGTTCTCGCATGAACTCCAATTGAAGGTGCAGAAGATTCTCCGCCACAACCTCCTGTGGCGTCATATGGCTCACTCCAGCGAGGGGAAGCACCGAGTGCGGTGCGCCGACCGCAAGTAGGGCTGATGAAAGTTGCAATGTGTGAGCTGCGACGACGTTGTCATCTGCAAGCCCGTGGATGAGCAGCAGCGGTCGTTCGAGTGCGTGAAGGTCGTCGATAAGTGATGACTGCCGGTACGACTCTGGTTCAGTCTGCGGATTGCCGAGGTAACGCTCGGTGTAATGCGTGTCGTACCAACGCCACTCGGTTACCGGTGCTCCTGCGACGGCAACATGAAATCGTTGTGGTTCTCGAATGACTGCAAGCGCAGCGAGATAACCGCCGAAACTCCAACCTCGTATTGCCACCCGCGAGAGGTCAAGGTTGAGACCAAGGTGCATCTCGCAGTGCTTCGCTGCGATATCCAGTGCGGCAACTTGGTCGGCGAGAACCGGTGTGGCGAGATCTCCGTGAACCGAACGTTCCCATTCTGACCCCCTTCCCGGGGTTCCGCGACCGTCGCAGACGATGACCGCAAATCCTTGGTCGGCAAACCACTGCGAATTCAGGTGAGCGCGCTGCGATCGAAGGAGCCTGAGTGCATGTGGCCCGCCGTACGGGTCGACAAGTACGGGAAGCGGGCCATCGATCGGACGGGAGGGCAAAATGATTCCGACGTCGAGGCTGTGCCCCTCGGGGGTCAAACCGCGGGTGATGACGACATTTGGTTGGCAGAGTGGATTCTCTGAGTGAGAAGTGAGTTGGCCTCCTCCCGGTAGCACCCACGGCTGGTCTGCCCCCTCAAGATGAGCGGTTCGTGTAATGACGAAATCGGTTGTGCCTGCCGCCTGCGCAACAACGTTCCCGCCGACGAGATTCGTGAGCCCCTCGTCGCGGTGCCATTTCCAGAGGTGTTGAACTGTGCTGTCATCGATTGGGTTGGCGACGAAGAGCACCTCATTGCGGTCGCCATGAATGACAGATCGCAGTTGAAGGTCGAGGGGAGTGACCGGTTTGCCATCAACAATGAGACGTCGCGCCCCATCACGATCCGCGGCGGTGATGATGTCGTGTGGCCCGATACCCACCGGAGTTCCAGCGACAAGTTCGACCCAACTCTCATCCTCATCGTGCCAAATCGGGATGGTTGAACCATCGACAGGATCAACCCGAAGGACCTCGAGGATTCGTTGGTCACGTGATTGAACGGTGATGAGTGGACCTGACGAATCCCAGGAGACTCGTGCGAGATATTCGAAGGTGGCTTGATCCCAAGTGACGTTGGTGACCACTTCGGAACCTACGTTCGCGATGTGCAGCGAGACAGCGGCGTTCGACGTGCCGGCGGCGGGATAACGGGTAGACCGCTGTGGCGCCCACGGCTGCGCTGGATCGCTTAGGGACCATTCAGAGACCCCCCTGTTGTCAACAAATTCCACGAGCACCTGAGTGCTGTCGGGTGACCACCAGTGGCCACGCATTCGACCCATTTCTTCGGCAGCGATAAATTCGGCCATCCCCCAATGGGCTTCGAGAATGTCTGTGGTGAGTTCAATGATCGGCGTCTCGGGCTCTGCGATCGAAACGACTCGGAACGTTGAGCCGATCACTGCGGCGAGGTATTGGCCGTTCGGGGAAATGCGGGGGTCAAAGGCTCCATCTCCAATGTTGAGTGCAGTGACATCGCCAGATATGAGGTCGACGTGGAAGGTTCGTCCAGACCCGGTGAAGACTCCCGTTGCACACTCGGCATCAGTGTCGTAACCGGTGATGCCTTCCGCAGATTCTCGGAGTATCTCGCGAACAGCTTGCTCGGCAGCTGAGAGTCCGGAACCAGAGTCGAGATTGGTCGGGTCGACAAGGAGCCGCTCAACCCCCGACTTTGTGTCGCAAGCCCATAGACAGGTGACTGGGTCGCTTCCGCTTCGAGAGCGCGCAAAGAACACCGTCGATCGGTCTGGGCTCACACGGAGGTCACGTGGTTCGCCAAGTGTGAATCTCCGCGTCCGGGCGTATTGGCGCGGAAACGAGTCGGTGGTCAACGGTCAGTACTTCCGGCGGCAATCGCTGCGACGGTGACATCCCACGCTGCATCGGCGTTCACCTTCGTCAACACGGTGCAGTTCGGAGCAGGTCGGTCAATGAGGGTTCGTTGGTCAACGACAGTCATCCCGCGGGTGTGTTCCCCGTCAATCACCACATCAACGAAGCGCTCCTCGGAGGTGAACAAGTCGGGGTGTGTGAGTGCGAGTACCGCAAGCGGGTCATGAACGGCTGCACCTTCCATGTCGTCGTGGCGTGAGCTGTAATTCGCGGAGAAGAAGTCGAATAAGCCCGAGAGCACGTTGGCGAGTTGCCCTTCGATCTCTTTCACCTGGGCAATCCGTGGAGCAGTTGCCTGAAACTGGTGGGTGACGTCGAGGCCGGCCATGATGAGAGGAAGCCCCGAATTGATGACGACGGCGGCGGCATGAGGGTCGGCCCAGAAGTTAAATTCTGACATTGCGGTGCGGTTGCCAAATGTTCCCCCACCCATAAATGAGATTCCGGAGATGTGGTCCCCAAGAGTCGGGTCGCTCCGCAACGCAAGGGCAATATTTGTCATCGGTCCGGTGACAACAAGATGGCATCCGGGGTTTGCTCGCGCAGTTTCAATGAGGAACTGCACGCCGTCTGTTCCATCTAGGGCTCGTGTTGGCTCGGGTAGGTCGGCTCCGTCGAGGCCGCTTTCACCATGCACATACCCGGCGAATGCAGGTTCGACGACGAGTGGCCGGCCGGCACCAGAGTGAACTTCGACGTCAAGGTCGAGCATGTGGCGTAGAACTCGAGCGTTATGTGTGGTCCGATCGAGTGGGGCATTTCCTGCCACTGTGGTGATGCCAAGGACGTCACATGTGTTGGCAGCTACCACGATTGCAACAGCGTCGTCGTGGCCGGGGTCGCAGTCAAGAATGATGCGGGGCTTGGCAGATGAACTCGTCATGAAGTGATCATGCCATCTTGAGGCGGTTCAGGTCACCGCAGAGTTAGTTCGCTGGTTCAAACTGGTGGTCGGCAGACACGTGAACTACTTCGCCGACATGCTCACCCTCGAGCAGATGTGAGAGCACTGATGGGTTGTCACTCTTGCCAAAGGTGCGTCGCCCATCGGCGAGGCGGATCGCCGCCCACGCAGTTTCAGGCTCGGAGGTCTTTCCGTGCATAACGGTGTAGGCCTCGATGTGCGTGGTTGTGTCAGTTGACGCTGCGGCGGCATCGGCCCACCCAGCTTGCGGAAGTGCATCGATCTCGTCCTGCGGTTCAGAATGTCGGAAATCTTGGGCGGGCGGTGTCGTCGAATAGATACCGAAGGCGTGCTTGGTGACGAAACCTCCGTTGGCCCACACGAGCCCTTTTGAGCCTGGGTCATTGCGAAGCGTGTCGACCATCGTGGCAATCGAGTGCATGACGTATTCGTTACAAGGGCCGCCGGCGAATGTGAGACCACCGGTTTGTGT
>JAPOIQ010000251.1 GCA_029978815.1 bacterium | reverse complement strand
GTCGGCGGTGGAACGAGGAGTGCACTTCCCCAGGTACGCGAATGAGCCCCGGGTTTCCCCGGGGCTCATCACAATGTTGTTCAGTAAAGACTGATCAGGAGATCAGATCTTGCCGAAGATGATGTCGACGACTTCGAGCTCACCTGAGGCGTTGAATTCCTTGATGAGGATCGATGCCTCTGAAGGCTCACCTGCGTCGATGAATTCCAGCGGACCGGAAACACCGTCGTAGTCAACGTCGCCACCGGCAGCGAGAATCTCGCCACAAGTCGCAACGGTTGAGCACTTCTCGCCACCGCGGGTGATGTCATTGATTTGAGCGCCAACGGCTACGCCGTCATTGCTTCCGGCGACGATTGCTGCGAGAGCAATCACCATCACGGCGTCGTATGACTCACCTGAGTAGGCGAAGTCCTGAAGTTCAGGATCAACACCAAGGAGGCGGGCAATAAAGTCTTCGTTGGTCTCGATATCAACACCAGGAACGGTTCCACGCATGCCTGCGACGACACCTGGGTCGTCGAATGCCTGTGCGAGGGCGTTACCCATGTTGCCGTCTGAACCGTAGATCATCTTGTCGGCTGGGCCTGCGCCTGCCTCGATGAGTCCGGTGAGAATCTTTGAGGTCTCATCGAAACCGATGATGACGATTGCGTCTGCGTCAGACTCGACTGCTGCTGAAACTTCAGCGTCAAAGTTCTCTGCCTGTGGGTCGTAGATGACCTCGTAGACGATTTCGCCACCAGCTGCCGTGTAAGGAGCTGAGGTGTACTCAAAGAGGCCGGTGCCGTATGAGTCGTTCATGACGATGAATGCTGCGGTGAGCGCACCATCAGAGATCATGAGGTCAGCGAGTGCTGCACCCTGAACGACGTCGGACGGAGCCGAACGGAAGTAGAGGCCGTTGTCTGCATAGTCAGTGAATGCAGGTGAAGTGTTGGCCGGTGAGAACTGGATCTTGCCAGCGTTAGTGATCTTGTCGATGACGGTCAGCGACACACCTGATGATGCGGCACCGATGAAGGCGTCAACGTCCTCAGCGAGGAGGCGGTCAACAGTTGCGTTTGCAACGTCACCATTGTCGCCTGAGTCACCTGGGAGCCAAACGACGCAGGCGCCGTTTACGCCGCCAGCGGCATTGAGTTCGGCAACTGCGAGTTCAACACCAGCGAACTCGGGTGGTCCGAGGAACGCAAGGTTTCCGGTCTCTGGCAAGAGACCACCGATACGAAGGGCGTCGTCGCCCTCTTCGCAGTTTGCGGCTGGAGGAGCGATCGGGGTGATGCCCTCTTCCTCGGCTGGTGCTTCTGCTTCTTCTGCGGCTGGCTCTTCGGCTGGCTCTTCGGCTGCATCATCGCTGCCACCACAGGCGCCAGCAATAAGAGCGAGTCCAACCACGAGCGCACCGAAGTTACGTGCACGGGTCTTCTTCATTGGGTTGTTTCCTCCCCCTATCGGACCGGGGCGGGATTGCCCCAGTTCTTAGGTGTAACAAAGGCTACGCCGTCTTTATTCGCGTGACAATGTTTTGTCGAGAATGGTGACGAAACAATGATTTCTGAGCAGAGACCGAAAAAGGTCGGTCTAATTCGGCGACACCCATCCGAGAACATCAACCAGCACGTCAGCGCGACCAGAGCTGTCCCACGGCATGACGACTGAAATATCGAATTTTCCTTCAGAATTCAGTGGAATCAACGCCATATTTGGGTTGATATCTCCCGTCCGCCAATTGAGATTCGAGACGTTTGGCGTCGCTGAACCAGCTGGGTACGCAGAGAGGAATCCATTCGCAGATGGCGAAACGACCGTGAGATTGGCCCAAATCGCTATTGCGTTGGATGGGATTCCACCGACTCCGGCAGCACTGAAGGTTCGAATTTCGTCGCTTTCGAACGAAGAGTTGAGTCCGCCGATACCTGAGCGGGTGTCGACGATTCTGAATGGCTCCGTTGTTGTCGTTGGTTGGCCACCTTCGTTGGAGTAGTAGCCGAATACGTCGACGATGACGTCGACAGTTCCATCGTTGTCATAGGGAAGCACCGACTGCACGTCGATTGCCCCAGAGTTGCTCAGCGAGACCACGGCAAAATTTGGTCGAGTTTCCGCTGCCCGAAAATTGAGATTTGATGCGTTTGGAACACGTTCATCCGAGGGGAATGCGGTGATGAACCCTTCCGCTGTTGGGCTCACAGCCGTGATATTGACGACTGCAGAAGTTGCATTGTCGGGTATTCCCGCTCTGCCGGTGATCTGGACTTGGCGACGAGAATCTGAGCCAAGAGCACCTTCGGTGGGTTGTCGGCTATCGAATAGTCGTGTCGGAATCACACTTGTGAAACCTGCACCGTCGTCGGTGTACGAGAAATAGCCGGCGATGTCTGCGAGCAGGTGGGTGGTTGCGTCGTGCACATGAAACCTGATTCGTCCACCCGCGCCGACACGAACGAGGACAAGGTTGGGAACGGTTTGGCCGGCTGAGAAATTGAGATTGGACGCGTTTGGCCAATCGCCGTAGGAATTCTGGTCGTCGAATAAATTGCCTCTCCCTTGTGGACGCGGGCCAACGGTGATGAACCCATCGGTTGAGGGATCGACAGCAGTGATATTGAGAAGGACGGCAGCGACACCGTGATCTGGCACCCCGGCCCGACCTGTTACGACCAGTTCGTGATTGAGTTCCTCATCGGTTCTGAAGTCATCATTTGATGTATCGATTGAGCCGTCACCGGCACGCACCGGACCGTTTGCGATTCCCAGTCCGCTTCGAGTATCGAGAATGCGAGTCGGAGAGAGGGGGTGAAAGGTGCTCGCCGCCGCAGGTGGGGCACCCGCTCCAGAGACAGTGATGCACTCTTTGAATCCGAAGCATGGAGCATTGAGATCGATGGTTGGAACGCTCTCGGCATTGATGTCGGTGAAGACCTGAACTTTTTCACCGCTGTTTTCGTCAGTGATGTACAGGGTGTAACGGCCAGGCCAACCGACACTCATGAACCAGGAGTCACCTCGACTCGGACCGGATGAGAATGCGCCGTAGGGGATATCGCCAGTTGAGATTGGTCGTTGGGGGCAAG